>CAZFFB010000219.1:0-4113 GCA_964517735.1 uncultured Pseudomonas sp. | reverse complement strand
CTGATCATCGGCGGGCAGACCTTCGGCAAGGGTACCGTGCAGAGCGTGCAGCCCCTCAACCATGGCGAGCTCAAGCTGACCATGGCCAAGTTCTACCGGGTCTCCGGGCAAAGTACCCAGCATCAGGGGGTCCTGCCGGACATCGGCTATCCGGCCAGCTTCGACCTCAAGCAGATCGGTGAAAGCGCACTGCCGGCCGCCATGCCGTGGGATAGCATCCGCCCGGCGATCCGCAGCCGCGGCAATCCCTTTGCACCCTTGCTGGCCGAACTCAAGGCTCGCCACGAGGCGCGCACCGCCAATGATCCGGACTTCGTGTTCGTGCGGGAAAACCTGGAGCTGGCCAAGAGCCTGCAGCAAGAAACCCAGGTCAGCCTCAATGAGGAACAGCGGCGCCAGCAGCAGCAGCGCATCGAGCAGCGTCAGCTGGCTCTGGAGAATGCCCGCCGCAAGGCCAAGGGCGAACCGCTGCTGAGCGCCCTCAAGCAGGACGAGGAAAACAGTGCCGACGATCAGGAAGACGTGAGCCCCGACAAGGATGCCTTCCTGGCTGAAAGCGGGCGCATCCTGCTGGACTACCTCAACCTGCGCAGCGCCCTGGCCCGCCAGTAAATCGCCGCAGGCGCCAGCCTGTGCCTTACTTGCCCGGCGCCTCGCCGGCCTGGCGCGCATACTGTGCGGCCAGGTCGGCATCGGCTATCACCCCCGCTGCCCCTTCGTCAAACAGCCTGGCCAGCTGGCGAGCCGCCAGCGGATGCCCTCCAGCCAGCGCCTGCTCCCAGCGATGGCGGGCTTCAAGACCGTCCGGCGCCCGCTGCAGACTGCCCTGCAGCGCCTGCACGCCCAGCTGATAGGCCGCACCCGCCTGCCCCGCATCAGCGGCCAGACGAAGCAGGCGCAGGCCCTCCTCCTTCGCCGCCAGCCCCTGACCGCGAAACAGCAGGATATGCCCGTAGAACGCCTGAGCAGCCGCATCGCCCAAGGCTGCCTGACGGGCGAAGCGCCCCTCCATCCAGCGCCACAGCTGCGGCTGACGCAGGCACCAGGAGATCCGGAATAGCCGCCGTGCCAACCGATAGCCCAGCCAGGTCCGGCAACGGGCGTAGAAACCCAGCAGATTCATCGTGCCACCTCACTGAAAACATGATCATAGACCCGTGCCACTTCACGGACGTGCCAGGCTGCTGCCTGCTCCTCGGACAGCGGCGCGCTCAGGCAACCCAGCTGCAGGGCGCAGGCAAAGAATCCCGGGCGTGGCAGACCACTGCCCGCCTGGCTGACCACCAGGGCGCTGCGCAGCGGCTGATCGGCACGGGCATCCAGGGCGGCCAGGTATTCGAGCGCCGCCGTCAGTGTAGCCATGGCCGGCGCAGGCAGCTGCAGCTGCGCGATCAGTTCACGATAGGTGAGCAGCACCCGCTGCCGGCGCGCGGCCTCCAGTGCCTCGAGCAGCGCCTGCCACTGCTGCCGGGTAATACGTCGCTGCATGGCTCCCCTCCTCTGCACGCCCGCCTGCCTCTGCCGTCCGGCCTGTCCGCCGACGGATCAGCAGCCTGCAAGCGGCCAGACACTACCGACCACACGCACCGGACCAGGGCCGGCAAGGGCTGGCGGGCGTTATCCACGAAAGCTGTGGATAAACCTGTAGACAATATCTGGAAGACCCGCGCCAAGCCACGTATCACGCGGTCTGCAGACAGATCGGGCATTTTTTGAACAACTGAAAAAGTCTTTACAAATCAGAAATTTAGAGAGCTCTTCCCATCGCTGAAAATGGCTCTTGACAGTTTTACGACGCAGCAGGCAAGCCATACACAAGGGTGTGGGCGAGCGCTGTGCGCCCCGGGCTGTGCAGCCACCGCACAGCGGCCGAGCACCACGAAAAACGCCCCGAACCAGTCGGGGCGCTTGAGGGAGTGCAGGCGAATCAGTCTTCGTGATAGCGACGCAGACGCAGGGCCTTGCCGGCCACACGGGTCTCCTTGAGGCGCCCCATCAGACGCTCAAGACCCTCTTCCGGCAGCTCGATCAGGCTGAAGGTTTCCCGTACCTGGATGCGGCCAATCGCCTCACGCGCCAGCTGGCCTTCATTGATGATCGCGCCCAGCAGGTTCTTGGCAGCCACCCCGTCACGCTTGCCGAGTGCCGTGCGGCAGCGCACGCGACCCTCGCCCAGCGGCTCGAGAGGACGACGGGAACGGGCCTCAGCAGAGCGCTCGCCACGTTCGCCACGCTCACTGCGATCGGGACGCTCGCTGCGCTCACGCATGCCTGCCGGGGTCAGTGGCTGCTCGCGGCGTACGCCTTCCAGATCCAGCGCCTGCCCCTGAGTCTGGCGAGCCAGCAGAGCAGCGGCCAGCACCTCGGGAGTGCACTCAAGGCGACGGCACAGCTCGCTGCACACGTTGGCACGCGCCTCCTCAGCCCCTTCCAGCAACGGACGCAGGCTGTTGGCCAGACGCTGCAGACGCGCCTCCAGCACGGTCTCGGCATCGGGCAGGCGGACTTCACCGACCTTCTGGCCGGTAACCCGCTCGATCACCTGCAGCATGCGCCGCTCGCGCGGGGTGACCAGCAGCAGCGCGCGGCCGGTACGCCCGGCCCGGCCGGTACGTCCGATACGGTGTACATAGGACTCCGGATCGTAGGGCATGTCGATGTTCAGCACATGGGTAATGCGCGGTACATCCAGGCCACGGGCGGCCACGTCGGTAGCGACCACGATGTCCAGAGAGCCCTCTTTCAGCGCCTCGATGGGCCTGGGGCATGTCGCCGTTGAGGGCGCTGGCACGGTAGCCGTTCCGCTCGAGCAGCTCGGCGATGTCGAGGGTCGCCTGCTTGGTACGCACAAAGGCGATCAGCGCATCGAACTGCTCGACTTCCAGCAGACGCAGCACCGAGGCGGGCTTCTGGTCGGCGTGCACCATCAGGTGTACCTGCTCGATGCGCTCGACGGTCTGGGTCTTGGTGGCGATCTTGATGTGCTTGGGCGATTTCAGATTGCGCTCGGCAATCGCACGGATCGAGGCCGGCAGGGTGGCCGAGAACAGTACGGTCTGACGGGACTCTGGCAGCGCCTCGAAGATGAATTCGATGTCTTCCATGAAGCCGAGCTTGAGCATCTCGTCGGCCTCATCCAGCACCAGATGGCCGACGCTGCCCAGCAGCTTGTCGTCACGGCGCAGGTGATCACACAGGCGACCCGGAGTGGCGACGATAATCTGCGCGCCCAGGCGCAGCGCCTTGAGCTGCGGGCCCATCGGGGCGCCGCCATAGACTGCGACCACCTTCACACCCCCCATCTCACAGGAGTAGCGCTCGAAGGCCGCAGCAACCTGCATGGCCAGCTCACGGGTCGGGGTGAGGATGAGGATCTGCGGCTCACGGCGCGCCGGATCCAGGCGCGAGAGCAGCGGCAGTGCAAAGGCGGCGGTCTTGCCGGTGCCAGTCTGCGCCTGACCGATCATGTCGTGGCCGGCCAGGATCACCGGAATCGACTGGGACTGGATGGGCGATGGCTCTTCATAGCCGACGGCAGTAATGGCACTCAGGATGGCCGGGTGCAGTTCGAGCGCAGCGAAGCCGCCAGTAACGGTCTGGGTCATGGGTATTTGCCTCATGTACATCCGCAAAGACCCATGGCCAGCGCTGCGCCAGCCAAAAGCACGATCCGTGAGGATCACCCTGGCAGCCTGGTCGTCGGGGATTTGCGAAATCGCGTGGAAAGGGATGGTTCGTCAGTGACTGCTGAACGCTCGTGCTTACCTGTCGGGGCGAGCGTGCTGGCAGTATCGGGACGGGGCCTTATAAGGGCCGGCGCGTATACTACCGCAAAATTCATGCCCGGTCGCGTCTTTTTCTATGCAAGGCCTTGAATAGAGGCCTGAAAGGCCGCTCAGCGCGCCGTCTGCCAGCGCGCCAGCAGCGCTGTCAGCGAGTAACCCAGTCGCGCTTCAAGCGCCTGAGCACGCGCCTCTACGCTCACCTGACAGACAGCCTGCTCATCATCGGCTGGCACATAGAGCACCACATTGCCTTCAGCCAGCGGACATTGCAGGTAACCGTGCCCGAACAGCCCGCGCAGCAGCGGCGCCCCCAGTGGCTGACCGGTGA
>CAZFFB010000218.1:0-4120 GCA_964517735.1 uncultured Pseudomonas sp. | reverse complement strand
TGTAGATGAAGCGCCCGAGGCTATGGACAACCAGCAGCACGGCGGCACCGGCCAGCAGGACTGGCAGCAGGTGGGGGCGAAGGACGGTCATGGCGATCCTGCAGCCTGCGGCGGGCAGGCAGTTATTGTTGTAATCGAGTGCTTGAGCTTAGGGAGTTAGGCACGGCGCTGACAAGGACTCCGTTGTGGCGCGTGCGGCCCCGCCAGAGTGCGGCCAGCAGCAGCAGGCTGACCGCTGTCCAGCCCAGCGCCTGGGTATTGAGCAGCGTTTCCTGCCAGAGCACCGCCACCAGCCCGAGGCTCAGCAGCAGCGCACACAAGCCAAGCTCCAGGCGCGGCCCGCCGCAGGGGCGCAGCAGCACAGCCAGTGCCGGCAGCAGCAAGGCCAGGCTTGGGAAGCTGCGATAACGCGGATCAAAGACCTGCGCCAGCATCAGCAGACTGGCCGCCAGCACCACCACCAGCCAGTAACGGCTGACCTGTTGCTGCAGGTGGCGCTCAAGACCGGCCCGCCAGCCCGCAGACGGCGGATTGCAGCCCACCAGCAGCCAGGCTGCCAGCGGCAGATTGAGCAGAGCCAGCGCGCCCTGCCACAGCCACTCGCCGACATGACGACTGTCCAGGGTCATCTGCTGCAGCCAGAGGCCAAGGCTCAGGGCGGCGATGCCGGCCAGCGTCGGTACCTGCCAGGCGGCCTGTGGCTTGCGCGGTGCACCGGCCAGCCACAGGCCCGCCAGCAGCAGCGCCGCGCTGACCGTCAGCCAGCGCGGCCAGTCCGGCAGGTTGGAGACTGCACCGCTCAGGATGCCCTTGTCCTGACGCTGGGCGTCATACAGGCCCCAGTAGCCGCCGACCGTGCCCTCGCTGATGCGCTTCCAGGGCTGGTCGAAGGCCTCGATCAGGTTGTACTGCCAGCCCTGGCGCTCGGCCAGGGCGATGAATCCGCGCATGAAGCGTGCTTCGTTGACCCGGCTGGGCAGGGCATCCTCGCGCTGGCGGCCCTGGCTGGGCCAGCCGGTCTCACCGATGAAGATCGGTTTGGACCCGTAAATCCGGGTAAAGCGCTCATGGACCTTCTCGACCTGCGTGAGGGCAGCGTCGATCCCGGTGGGATCATCTTCCCAGTAGGGCAGCAGATGGAGGGTCACAAAGTCCACCGCCGGACCGATCTTTGGGTAGCGCAGCCAGAATTCCCAGACCTCGGCATAGGTCACCGGCTGCTGAACACGCTGCCCCACCTCCTCGATCAGCGCCTTGAGCCGCGCGGGCGTGCTGTCGCCACGCAGCAGCACCTCATTGCCGACGATCACCGCGCTGATCACGTCGGGGTGGGCATTGGCGGTGCGTACCAGGCCTTCGATTTCCTCGCGGGTGGCCTCTGAGTCGGCGCTGACCCAGGCGCCGATCATCAGGGTCATGCCGTGGCGGCGGGCGATCTCTGGCAGGGCCTCAAGGCCGGTCACCGAGTAGGTGCGCAGGCAGTCAAAGCGCTTGGCCAGCAGCGCCACATCGGCCTCCAGGCGCGCCTGGCGAATCGCCAGCGGCTGGTCGAAGGGCGACTGGTCATGGTCGAAGGGGCTGTAGGAGGCGCACTGCAGGCGCTGATCATCGCTCAGCGCCCCGGGCAGGGTCTGTGGACGCCCAAGGGCATACCAGACCGCCAGCAGCAGGCTGCCGACCAGCAGCAGGGTCAGGCCATACCGGCCTGCGAGGGAGCGATGCTCAGGCATGGAATACCTTTGTCGGAGGGTGGAGGCAGGTGCGCGCAGGGTCAGGCGTCGCGCAACAGCTCGGGGGCAACCGCATGGCGCGGCAGCAGCAGGCACTGCTGATAGGTGGCGTCGAAGACGATCAGCGCCTCGCCCCGCTCCAGCGCCTGATGGACGCGGGCAACGCGCTCGGCAAGCGGGGTGTCGTCGCCGTTATCGGTCCCCTCGCGGGTGACAAAGTCCTCGATCAGGGCGTGCAGCGCTTCGGCACTCAGCAGGGTATGGGGGATCAGCATGGTCGCTTTCTGGCCGCAAGAAGGCACCGCCCGGGGCCGGGCGGCGTGGCATCAGGTGTATTTGGTGAAGATCGCCCGCACCCGGCTGAGGGTGGCGCTGCTGTCTTTCTGCTGATCCTGTACCGCCTCCTCGATCAGGCAGGCCAAAAGCTCCTGATAAGCCCGATCCAGCGCTTTGCGGGCCGCGCTGAACTGCTGGGCGATGTCCTCGCACGCCTCGCCGCGGCGGATCATGGCCTGCAGGCCGCGGATCTGCCCTTCGATGCGCGCCAGGCGTTTGAGCATCGCATCCTGTTGCGGGGTAATGGTGTCCGGTTGCTGCGGGGAGGCGGTCAGGGTCATCAATCAGTCCAGGGTACGACGCAGGGAGAAGGCGCCGCGCAAATCACCCAGAGCGAAGCCGCGCGCCTGGTCGTCAGGATACCGCTGGTCGATCACCGCAGCCAGCTCCGGCTTGATGGCGCTGCCATGACAGGCCAGACAGGCCTCACCGGTGGGGATGGCCTTCATCAGGCGGAACTGACCATCGACGATTTCGGCATGCCGGATCTCGCTCAGCGGCTCGCCAGCCGCCGCCCGGGCGGCGAACTGCTCGAGCACCTGGCGCTCCCAGGCGTCCGGGGCATTGGCGCTGTTGCGCACCTTGAGGGCGGTGCGCCCGATCTGCCAGGGGCTCTGGCTGTGCTGGTCGGCGATCTGCGGGGCGAGCAGCTGGCAGGCTTCGACCGCCCGGGTCGGGCCGCCTTCCTGGATGGCGGACTGCACGGTTGCCAGCAGCTGCCCGGCAAAGGGTGGAATCAGTGCGGCCCCTTCACGGGCCAGGGCTGCCGGGTCGGCGGCGAGGCTGGGCAGGCTCAGGCTGCCCAGCAGGGCGAAGGTGCTCAGGGTGACAAGGCGCATGGGGTGGTACTCCATCAGGGGGTTTATACCGTCGGGAGTATCAGGCGCCCGGTTTGCGCGGGCAATAGGCCATCTGTCGCAGGCCGCCGTCGGGCAGCGCTGCATCGCGGCCGCGGATCAGCTCGCGCAGCAGGAAGCGGCTGGGGTGACAGGCCTCGGCCACCGTGCGCGGCAGTGGCAGTGGCTCATCCTCCAGCCAGGCCGCCAGCAGCTCGGCGGCCAACGGCGCACTGATCAACCCGCGCGAGCCGTGGCCGGCGTTGACGTACAGGCCGGCCAGCCATGGTGCTGCG
Source organism: uncultured Pseudomonas sp. (assembly GCA_964517735.1). Lineage (GTDB taxonomy): Bacteria > Pseudomonadota > Gammaproteobacteria > Pseudomonadales > Pseudomonadaceae > Geopseudomonas. The sequence continues at coordinate 922 of CAZFFB010000218.1, read as the reverse complement.
CCGTCAAAGCGCTGGCGGGCATCCTTGCCAAGCGCAGCATAGGTGTGGCGAAAGGCCTGGGCATCCACCAGTGGGCCGACCAGCGGCAGGTAGTCCGGGGTGGTGCTGCGAAAGGCCACCCGTCCCTGCAGGCCGGCAGGATCGGCCTCAGTGCCGGCCATCCGGCTGTGCAGGCTGGGTGAGATGTGCTGCAGCAGGGCCAGATTGTCGGCATGCTCCTCGGGGCTTGGCAGCAGGTCATCGCGCTGGAAGTTGAAGCTGGCGCCCAGGGTGTGCTCATCCAGACGCGCCGGTGCCACATAGCCCTCGGCGCACACCACGCAGCGCAGGGCGCGGCTGGACGGGGTTGCGCGCAGGGCGCTGATCTGGCCGCGAATATGCTTGAGCGGCAGATGGGCGGCCTGTGCAAAGTGGCGCACCTCGCTGGCGCCGCACAGCACCACGACCGGCGCCTCTGCCAGCAGCGCCTCCGCCTGCCAGGCCTGCCAGCGGCCATCGATCTGGCGCAGCTCCAGCGCTTCATGGTGGGTCAGTACACGGATCCCGGGATGCTGCACCAGCATCTGGCACAGGGCCGGCGGATGCACCCAACCGCCGTCGGCAAACCACAGTCCGCCGCGCTCCAGCTCGACCCCGGCCAGGGCGCTGGCCTCGCTGGCTGTCACCTGGCGCAGCAGGCTGGCCGGGAAGGCCTCGGCCAGCTGCTGCTGGCGTGTGGCCTCGCGCTCATCAAAAGCCAGCTGCAGCACGCCACAAGCCTGCCAGGCCTGATCCTCCTGTAGACGCTCGAGCAGGCGGCGGGTATAGCCAAAGCCGGCCACCACCAGCTGTGACAGCGCAGTGCCATGGGCCGAGAGCTTGAGGTAGAGCACGCCCTGCGGGTTGCCGGAGGCCTCGGCGGCCAGCTGCGGGTGGCGCTCCA
>CAZFFB010000217.1:0-4134 GCA_964517735.1 uncultured Pseudomonas sp. | reverse complement strand
AGATCCCGGCCTACGAGATGATCCGCTTCTCGGTGAACATCATGCGCGGCTGCTTTGGTGGCTGCACCTTCTGCTCGATCACCGAGCATGAGGGGCGGATCATCCAGAACCGCTCGGAGGAGTCGATCCTGCGCGAGATCGAGGAGATCCGTGACAAGGTGCCAGGCTTCACCGGGGTGATTTCCGATCTGGGCGGGCCGACCGCCAACATGTACCGCATCGCCTGCAAGAGCCCGGAGATCGAGGCGGCCTGCCGCAAGCCGTCCTGCGTCTATCCCGGGATCTGCGACAACCTCAATACTGACCACTCGGCGCTGATCCAGCTGTACCGCGACGCCCGCGCGCTGCCCGGGGTGAAGAAGATTCTGATTGCCTCCGGCCTGCGCTATGACCTCGCCGTGGAGTCGCCGGAGTATGTCAAGGAGCTGGTGACTCACCATGTCGGCGGCTACCTGAAGATTGCCCCGGAGCACACCGAGCGCGGTCCGCTGGACAAGATGATGAAGCCTGGGATCGGCAGCTACGACCGCTTCAGGAAGATGTTCGAGAAGTATTCCAGGGAGGCGGGCAAGGAGCAGTACCTGATTCCTTACTTTATCGCGGCGCACCCGGGCACCACCGACGAGGACATGATGAACCTCGCCCTGTGGCTCAAGCGCAACGGTTTCCGTGCGGATCAGGTGCAGGCCTTCTACCCCTCGCCGATGGCTACCGCCACGGCGATGTATCACTCCGGGCGCAACCCGCTGCGCAAGGTCACCTACAAGAGTGAGGGTGTGCCGGTCGTCAAGGGCGAGCGCCAGCGCCGTCTGCACAAGGCCTTCCTGCGCTATCACGATCCGAAGAACTGGCCGCTGCTGCGCGAGGCGCTGCAGAACATGGGCCGCAGCGATCTGATCGGGCCTGGCAAACACCAGCTGATTCCGGCCACTCAGCCGGCGGGCGATGGTACCTACCAGAGTGCGCGGCGCAAGAACTCCACTCCGGCGGGCAGCAAGAAGCTCGGCAAGCCGCTGCTGACCCAGCACAACGGCTTGCCGCCGCGCGCCAGCGATGGCGGCAAGCCGTGGAGCAAGGGCGAGGAGGGCAAGGCGCAGGCCTTTGCCCGCGGTGGCCGGAAAAAGCCGTCCGGCAAGCGTCCTGCGCCCCGCTGAGGCTCAGCGCTACGCTGGGTAGCGTCTGACGGTCACTGCCGCCGCGCGGCGTGCCTTCAGCGGCCGAGCTGGCGCAGTTCGTCGGACTCGACAATGCGCACGCCCGGCTGGACCTCAAGCGCCAGCCGCCAGAGTGCACGGGCCAGCCGAGTGGCGCTGATGGCGCGCCACTTGCCGGGCAAAAGACGGGCGACCGGTGCGGCCAGCTGTTCGCCCAGACGGGGTGTGCGGCGCGGCCCCAGCAGCAGGGCCGGGCGCGCGATGGTCAGCTGTGGCCAGTGCTGGGCGATCAGAGCCTGTTCGGTCTCGCCCTTGATCCGGCTGTAGCCATGGCGGGCCTGTGGGTCGGCCCCCAGGGCGCTGACCAGAATGAAGTGTCGCGCCCCCAGCTCCCGGGCACGCTGGGCACAGTCCAGCACCAGGTCATGGTCGATGTCGCGCATGGCCTGCTCGGAGCCGGCCTCGCGCAGTGTGGTACCCAGGCAGCAGAAGGCGGTGTCTATCGGCCCCTCGAGGCGTGGCAGCAGTGCCGGCAGTTCCCCCAGCGGATTGTGCAGGCGCGGGTGTGCGGCCAGGGCGCGCCGGCTGGGTGCCAGTACCCGTTCGATGCTGGGCTCGTTCAGGACGCGATCGAGCAGATGCTCGCCGCTCAGGCCGCTGGCGCCTACAATCAGGATGCGGTGGGGGGAGATGGCCCGAACTCGCTGCAGAGGGAATGGGAGAACGGCACGGCCGTTTTCCTGTAGATCAGCACGGCCCATCGGGTCGGTCAAGCAGCGGTGCCGGGCGCGCCGGCGGGAGGAGAGGCGGATGTTGTTGCGGGGAATCACCTGGCTGGTGCTGTTCCAGTTGCTGGGTACCGGCCTGAATGTCTTGTTGTTGCCGGCGCTGCCGGGGCCAATCCTTGGCATGCTTTTGCTGCTGGGCTTTCTGCTGATTCACGGCGAGGTGCCGGCGGCGATCAGTGACGCCGGCACGGCGCTGCTGCGCTATCTGCCGCTGCTCCTGGTGCCGCCGGCGGTCGGAGTGATGGCCTATGCCGAGGTGCTGGCAGCCGATTTCTGGGCGCTGGCGGCGACCCTGCTGCTGTCTTTGCTGATCTCTCTGGCGTTTGCCGGCTGGCTGATGCAGCGCCTGATCGATCGCCAGGCGCGGCGGGAGTCCGGACAATGAGTGCGGCGCTGGCGGCGGCGGGGGCAGCCATCCTCGCGCATCCACTGTTCGGTTTTGCCGTGACCCTGGGCGCCTATCAGCTGGCGCTGGCCCTGTTCGAGCGTACCCGTCTGGTGTTTCTGCAGCCGGTGCTGCTGTCGATGACCCTGGTGATCGTCATCCTGCTGCTGTGCCGGATCGACTATGCCGCCTACCGGGCCAGCGTGCAGATGCTCAGCGTGTTCCTGGGTCCGGCCACCGTGGCCCTGGCAGTACCGCTGTTTCTCAACCTGCGGCGCATCCGTGCGCTGCTCTGGCCAGTTCTGCTGACCTTGCTGCTGGCCGGCAGCCTGGCCACGGCGCTGGGGATCGGGATCGGTGCACTGCTGGGCGTCGATCAGGTGCTGCAGATGACCCTGCTGCCCAAGTCGGTGACCTCACCGATTGCCATGCTGGTGGCCGAGCAGCTCGGCGGGCTGGCGGCGCTGGCGGCGGTGTTCGTGCTGATCACCGGCGTGATCGGGGCGATCTGTGGCCCGGCGCTGCTGAATGGGCTGAAGGTGAGGCATCCGGCTGCCCGCGGCATGGCGCTGGGGCTGACCGCCCATGCGGTCGGTACCGCCCAGGCATTGCAGGAGAGCGAGGAGGCCGGCGCCTTCTCGGCCCTGGCCATGAGTCTTATGGGGGTGGCGACGGCGACCTTGCTGCCGCTGGCGATGCTGGTGCTCTAGCGCAGCGCGTCCACACCCAGCCAGTGCCGGACCAGCAGCGCTGTGCCCAGCAGACTGGCGACCAGCAGCGCGTCGCACAGCTGCTGGCGTCCGCGTGAAAGGCCGCTTCGTCGGCCCTGCAGCAACCCCCAGGCGCCCAGCGCTCCGGGCAGCAGCACCAGCAGCAGGCTCTGCCAGGCACCCTCCGGCAGGTTCAGGCGCAGGGCCGCACCGGTGCTCCAGCCGGGCAGCACATAGGCCAGCGTCCAGCCGGTGGAGGCCAGCAGGCTGACCTTGGCAAAGCGCCCGGCGGGCATGTCGAGCATGCCGGCGGTCATCGGCAGCAGCGGGCGCAGCGGACCGATGAAGCGCCCGAGCAGCAGGCCCGCTGCCCCATAGTGCTGCATGTACAGCTCGGCCCTCACCAGCCAGTGAGGATGGCGGCGCAGGGGACGCCACTGGCGGATGCGCTGCTGGAAGCGCCGCCCGATCAGGTAGGAAAGCCCATCCCCCAGCACGGCTCCGCACCAGGCCAGCAGTAGTGTCTGCTCAAGGCCCAGCGCCCCACTGCCGGCCAGTGCCGCCACGGCGAACAACAGGGTGACCCCGGGAATCAGCAGGCCGACCAGCGCCAGGCACTCCAGCAGGGCGATCAGAAAGAGGGCAGCGCCCAGCCAGTGCGGATGGGCGCCGAGCCAGCCCTGCCAGGCGGCCCAGCTCAGCATGGCCCGCCCCGGGGCAAGAAGGTCACCGGCATACGCACTCCTTGAGGGCCATAACGGGACCGCTGCAGCATAGCAAGCGTCCATCCGGCGGTGGTGCTGGGATGTAGCGTGGTGGCAGGGCTATAATCGGCGGCCATTTTTCGCCGCCGGAGCGCCGAGACCATGACCGAGTCCGTACTCGATTACATGACCCGCCTGGGTCGCGCTGCCCGCGAGGCGTCGCGCATCACCGCCCGCGCCACCACCGCGCAGAAGAACAACGCCCTGCTGGCCGCTGCGCGCGCCCTCGATGCGGCGCGCGACGAACTGATCCGCGCCAACGCGCAGGATCTGGACAACGGCCGCGCCAGCGGCCTCGACGCCGCGCTGCTCGATCGTCTGGCGCTGACCCCG
>CAZFFB010000216.1:0-4137 GCA_964517735.1 uncultured Pseudomonas sp. | reverse complement strand
AGGTCTCGATGCCCATGGTGTCGAGCACCTGGCCACCGAACCGCTCGGCGGCCACGCCGGTGCGGATGCCCTTGCGCGCCGAGTAGATGGCGGCGGCGGCGCCGGCCGGGCCACCACCGACCACCAGCACGTCAAAGGCGCTCTTGGTCTTGAGCTTCTCGGCCTCGCGGCTGGCGCTGCCGGTGTCAAGCTTGGCGACGATTTCCTCGACGCCCATGCGCCCGGCACCGAAGACCTCGCCATTGAGGTAGACGGTCGGCACCGACATGATCTGCCGGCGCTCGACCTCGTCCTGGAACAGCGCACCGTCGATGGCGGTGTGCTTGATGTTGGGGTTGAGCACCGCCATCAGGTTCAGCGCCTGCACCACATCCGGGCAGTTCTGGCAGGACAGCGAGTAGTAGGTCTCGAAGACGAACTCGCCCTCAAGCGACTGGATCTGCTCGATCAGCTCGGCGCTCAGCTTGGAAGGGTGGCCGCCGACCTGCAGCAGGGCCAGCACCAGCGAGGTGAATTCGTGGCCCATCGGCAGACCGGCAAAGCGCAGGCTGATCTCGCGGTCATGGCGCACCAGGGCAAAGGACGGCACGCGAGCATCGTGGCCTGCGGTGTTCAGGGAAATCTTCTCGCTCAGGCTGTTGATGTCATTGAGCAGGGCGAGCATTTCCCGCGACTTGGCGCCGTCATCCAGGGTCGCAACGATCTCGAACGGCTGGGTGACCTTCTCGAGGTAGGCCTTCAACTGGGTCTTAAGATTGGCGTCCAGCATGGTGACGGTGTCCTCTGCAGGGTTCAGGGCGAAATGCGGAAAAAAGAATGCCCAGGCAAGGGCGCCCAGGCATTCGGGCACTGGGAGGGGCGAGCCCCTCCGCGGCGCTACAGCAGGGGGGACGGCTTAGATCTTGCCGACCAGGTCCAGCGACGGGGTCAGGGTCGCTTCACCTTCCTGCCACTTGGCCGGGCAGACCTGGCCCGGGTTGGCGGCGGTGAACTGGGCAGCCTTGAGCTTGCGCAGGGTTTCCTTGACGTCGCGGGCGATTTCGTTGGAGTGGATCTCGGCAGTCTTGATCACGCCTTCCGGGTTGATCACGAAGGTACCGCGCAGGGCCAGACCTTCTTCAGCGATGTGCACGCCGAAGGCGTTGGTCAGCTGGTGGGTCGGATCGCCGACCAGCGGGAACTGGGCCTTGCCGACCGCCGGGGAGGTTTCGTGCCAGACCTTGTGGGAGAAGTGGGTGTCGGTGGTGACGATGTACACCTCGGCACCGGCCTTCTGGAACTCGGCGTAGTTGTCGGCAGCGTCCTCGATCTCGGTCGGGCAGTTGAAGGTGAAGGCGGCCGGCATGAAGATCAGCACGGACCACTTGCCCTTCAGGGCGTGCTCGGTGACTTCCACGAACTTGCCGTTGTGGAAGGCGGTGGTGCTGAAGGGCTGGACGTGGGTATTGATCAGGGACATTCACTGAACTCCATAGGAGGGGTGGGAAACTATGAGCAGCACGATACAGCGACAGGCAGTCTGGTGAAAATTGATTGAAGGAATCAATCTGATAGCGCCTGCCTATGCCGTGCGCCCGTCGGTCCGGATGGACCGGCCCCGAGTCTAAGCCAGCGGACGCTCACTGTGCAGCCGTTGTCGGCGCATCCCGCACGATTCGCCCGTCGACCAGCTCGATGCAGCGTGGGCAGCGTGCCGCCAGGCGTGGATCGTGGGTGACCACCAGCACGGCACAGGCGAACTCGCGGTTGAAGCGCCCGAACAGCTCGAACACCGTGTCGGCGCTGCGGGTATCGAGGTTGCCGGTCGGCTCGTCAGCCAGCAGCAGGGCCGGACGGGTGACCAGCGCCCGGGCGATTGCCACCCGCTGCTGCTGGCCCCCGGAGAGCTGTCCGGCCGGCTTGTGCTGAAAATCCGCCAGTCCGACCGCCGCCAGCAGCTCAAGGGCCCGGGTGCGCGCCTTTGCGTCGGGGCGGCCGTGGCGGATCATCAGCGGCATCAGCACGTTGTCCAGCACGCTGAAGGCACTGATCAGGTGGTGGAACTGGAAGACGAAGCCGAGCTTGCGGTTGCGCAGGCGGGTGCGGGCGTCGTCATCGAGGCGGCGGGTCGGGATGCCTTCCAGATACAGCTCGCCCTCGGTCGGGGTGTCGAGCAGGCCGATCAGGTTGAGCAGGGTGCTCTTGCCCGAGCCCGAGGGGCCGATCAGCGCGCACAGCTCGCCGCGTGCCAGGGTCAGGTGGATGTCCCGCAGCACCTGCTGCTCGAGGGGTGTGCCGGTGTTGTAGGCCTTGCCGATGCCCTCAAGGCGCAGTACCTCAGACATAGCGGATCGCCACGGCCGGATCGAGACGGGCGGCGCGCCGGGCCGGCAGTGCGGCGGCCAGCACCCCGCTCAGGGTGGCGATGGCCATGGCGCCCAGCACCAGATCCGGCGCCACCGGGATCTCGAACAGCCCCGGGCCGAACAGGTTGAACACCTGCACCAGCCCCCAGCCGACCAGCGCGCCGAGCGTCGAGCCGGCCAGACCGAGCAGGCCGCCTTGTAGCAGGAACACCCGCAGGATCTGCCCGCGGGCGCTGCCCATGGCCCGCAGGATGCCGATCTCGCGGGTGCGCTGCACCACGGTCACCGCCAGCACGCTGGCGATGCCAAAGGCCACCGACAGGCCGACGAACAGGCGGATCATCTGGGTGGTCATGGTCTGCGAACGCAGCGCATTGAGCAGCTGGCTGTTGGTGCTCATCCAGCTTTCGGCGCGCAGGCCGGTGAGGGCGGCCAGCCGCTGGGCGAGGGCTTCGGCGGCGAAGATGTCCTCCAGGGTGGTTTCGATCACAGTCACCGCACCGGGCAGCTCCAGCAGCGTCTGCGCCTGGCGCAGGTCGACGTAGACATGGCGGGTATCGATCTCGCGCACGCCCAGTTCAAAGATTCCGGCGATGTCGATCACTGCCTCCCGGCCATTGCTGCCCTCAAGGCGCAGCTTGTCGCCCACGGCCAGGCCCAGGTCGGCGGCCAGCTCGCTGCCGATCAGCCCGCTGCCGGCCGGCACGGCGAAGTCGCCGGCCAGCAGCGCCTCGTCGAGGGCGATGATCTGCCGGTAGCGCGCAGGGTCGATGCCGATCAGGGTGACGGCGGCGCGCGCCGCGCCGCGCCGGGCGATCGCCGGGCCGCTGACCTGCGGCGAGACGGCGCGCAGCAGTGGCTGGGCATCGAGCACGTTACCCAGCTCCTCGGCGTTGAGGATCGGCCGCAGACGCTGGGCGCGCGGGCTTTCCAGGGTCAGTGCCAGCGTGCCACTGGCCAGCGGGCCGTGGCGGTTGTACTCATCCGGCGGCAGCAGGCGGATATGGGCCTGGCTGCCCAGGGTACGTTCGATGACGTTGGCCTGAAGGCCGGTGATCAGCGCGGTGATGAAGACGATCACCGCGCTGCCCACGGCAATCCCGATGCAGATCAGCAGGGTCTGCAGCGGGTTGTCGGCCAGAAAGCGCAGGGCGATCTTGCCCTCGAGCCAGGCGGCGCCCAGCGGCGAGAGCGGCGCATCCTCAGCGCGCACCGGACGGTGCTCCGTGGTCGGGCAGCGGCTGGGGCTGCAGGCGCACGCGCTGGCCCGCTTCGGCGGCGCCGGCCAGCACCTGATCGCCGGCCTCAAGGCCTTCGAGCACCTCGCTCAGGGTGCTGCCCTCAAGGCCCAGACGCAGCAGGCGCTCCTCGACCCGGCCATCGCGGCCCAGCACGCGGGCGCGGGCCTGCGCGCCGTGGCGGCTGTACAGCGCGTCGTGGGGGATCACCAGCGCCTGCTCGCGCCGGGCGGTGCGGATGTCCACCGAGACGGTCATGCCCTGGCGCAGGAAGGGTGCCTCCTGTTCCACTTCAAGGTGCACATCGACGGTGCCGCGGGCGCTGTCGATGGCCGGGGCGATGAAGCTGACCCGTGCCGCCAGCGCCTGCTGCGGGTAGGCATCGGCGATCACGTAAGCCGGCTGGCCGATGGCCAGCGGTGCGAGGTGCTTCTCGTCCAGCGCCACGCGGATTTCCCGGCTGTCGGCGCGGGTCAGCTCCAGCAACAGGCGCCCGGGCGGGACCAGATCGCCCGGCTCGACGTGGCGACTCTGTACGGTGCCATCCACCGGGG
>CAZFFB010000215.1:0-4166 GCA_964517735.1 uncultured Pseudomonas sp. | reverse complement strand
TGAGGCGATAGGCCGAGGATTTCAGCGCCGCTACGGCGGCCATCGCCTGGGCTTCGTTGAGGGGCTTGAAGGCGTCCCCGCGCTGGCGCACGACCTCAAAGCGCACCTGGCTACCGGCCTTCGTGGCCAGATCGGCGTGTACTTCCCAGTATTCTTCAGGGACAAAGGCGCGGATCTCTTTCTCCCGCTCGACCACCAGACGCACCGCCACCGACTGCACGCGCCCGGCCGACAGGCCACGGGCAATCTTCGCCCAGAGCAGCGGCGAGACCATGTAGCCGACCACCCGGTCAAGGAAGCGTCGTGCCTGCTGGGCGTTGACCCGGTTGATGTCCAGCTCGCCGGGCTGCGAGAAGGCCTCCTGGATGGCTTTCTTGGTGATCTCGTTGAACACCACACGCTTGTAGCGCGCCTCGTCACCGCCGATTGCCTCGCGCAGGTGCCAGGCGATGGCCTCCCCTTCGCGGTCAAGGTCGGTGGCCAGATAAATGGTGTCGGCATCCTTGGCCAGGCGGCGCAGCTCCTCGATCACCTTCTCCTTGCCGGGCAGGATCTCGTACTGAGCCTTCCAGCCGTGCTCAGGATCAACCCCCATCCGTGCAAACAGCTGAAGCTTGGCCTTTTCCTTGGGCGAGAGTGCCGGTGCCGTGCTGGCCGCCGCCTTGCCGCGCTTGACCGGCTCCTTGCTGGCCGAGCCGCTGGTGGGCAGGTCACGGATATGGCCGATGCTCGACTTCACCACGTACTGGTTGCCCAGATACTTGTTGATCGTCTTGGCCTTGGCCGGCGATTCCACGATGACCAGTGATTTGCCCATGAATCGGAGAGTTCCTGACAGAGAGATCGAATGAACGGCGCTGGCCGTCGGTGCATGCAAGGTGCCTGGCAGGCAGTGCTGCAAGGCCTCGCCTTATATAGTGGCCCGTGCAACGCGGTCAAGCATGGGGCGGGCGGCCAGCCGCGCCCCGCCCCGCCTGCAAGGCCTCACAGGCGCTCGAACACCGTGGCAATGCCTTGGCCCAGCCCGATGCACATGGTAGCCAGCCCGAAGGTCGCATCACGCTGCTGCATCACATTGAGCAGCGTGGTACAGATCCGCGCCCCGGAGCAGCCAAACGGATGACCGAGCGCGATCGCCCCGCCGTGCAGGTTAACCTTGTCCTCCAGACAGTCCAGCAGCTTGAGGTCCTTGAGAACGGGCAGCGCCTGGGCAGCGAAGGCCTCGTTGAGCTCGACACAATCGATGTCATCCATGCCAAGCCCGGCCCGCGCAAGGGCCTTGTGGGTTGCCGGCACCGGGCCATAGCCCATGATCGAGGGATCAACGCCCACCACCGCCATGGCCCGTATCCGTGCCAGCGGCTCAAGGCCAAGCGCCATGGCCCGCTGGCCACTCATCACGATCATCGCGGCCGCCCCATCGGTGATCTGCGAGGAGGTCCCGGCGGTGACCGTGCCGTTTTTAGGGTCGAACACCGGCTTCAGGGCGGCCAGCCCTTCAAGGCTGGTCTCTGGGCGGATCGTTTCGTCGGCAGCAAACAGGCGCAGCGCACCCTGCTCGTCGTGCCCTTGCAGGGGGATCAGCTCGCGGGCAAAACGCCCCTCGAGGGTGGCCTGATGAGCCCGCTGGTGCGAGCGTAGGCCAAAGGCATCTTGCGCGGCCCGGTCGATGCCATGCATGCGGGCCAACAGCTCAGCCGTCAGCCCCATCATCCCCGCCGCCTTGGCCACCTGCAGCGACAGCTGCGGGTTGGGGTCGACGCCATGGGTCATGCCGACATGCCCCATGTGCTCGACGCCGCCGATCACAAACAGATCGCCGTTGCCGCTCTGGATCGCCTGGGCGGCGCTGGGCAGCGCACTCATTGCCGACCCGCACCGGCGGCTGACGGTCTGCGCCGGGCAGCTGCTGGGCAGGGGCGTCAGCAGCGCGGCCATCCGCGCAATGTTCCAGCCCTGCTCGAGGGTCTGGTTGACGCAGCCCCAGATCAGGTCATCGACCGTGGCCGGATCGATGCCCGGATTGCGCGCCAGCAGCGCGCTGATCAGCGCCGCGGACAGGTTCTCGGCACGGGTATGGCGATGCATGCCGCCCTTGGCTCGCCCCATCGGGGTACGGGCCGCATCGATGATCACCGCATCTTGCGGATTCAGGTGCATGGTGCGTTCCTCACTGTCCGTAGAAGGTGCGACCGCTGGCGGCCATTTCCCGCAGGGCGGGGGTCGGGACATACAGTGGCCCAAGTTCAGCATGGCGATCGGCCAGTGCAACGAACTCAGCCAGTCCCAGCGACTCGATATAGCGCAGCGCGCCGCCGCGAAACGCCGGGAAGCCCAGGCCGTAGAGCAGCCCCATGTCCGCCTCGGCCGCGCTGGCGACCACGCCTTCCTCCAGGCAGCGCACGGTTTCAAGGCACAAAGGCAGCATCAGGATCGCCACGATGTCCTCGTCACTGAGCTCGCGCACCTCACCCACCAAGGGCGCCAGACAGGCCTCTACCGCCGGATCAACCTGCTTCTTCGGCTTGCCGCCGCCCTCGACCTGATAGCGGTAGAAACCGCTGCCACTCTTCTGCCCGAGGCGCCCGGCCTCATAGAGCGCATCCAGCGCCGTACGCCCGGCCTCGCGCATGCGCTCGGGGTAACCGGCAGCCAGCACTGCCCGGGCATGATGTGCGGTATCGATTCCGACCACATCCAGCAGATATGCCGGCCCCATCGGCCAGCCAAAGCGCTCCATCAGCCGGTCGATGCGCACGAAGTCGATCCCCATCGCCAGCAGGCGGGTGAAGCCGGCGAAATAGGGGAACAGTACGCGATTGACCAGGAATCCCGGGCAGTCATTGACCACCACCGGGGTCTTGCCCATACGCCGCGCCCAGGCCACCACGGTCGCGATGGTCTGCTCGCTGCTCTGCCGGCCGCGAATCACCTCGACCAGCGGCATGCGGTGCACCGGATTGAAGAAGTGCATGCCGCAGAAATTGGCCGGACGCTCAAGTACCTCGGCCAGATGATCGATGGAAATGGTCGAGGTGTTGCTGGTCAGGATGGCCTCCTCGCCGACCTGCTGCTCGACCTCGGCCAGCACCGCACGCTTGACGGCAGGATTTTCCACCACCGCCTCGACCAGCAGATCGACACCGGCAAAGTCGCCATAGGCGAGGGTTGGGCGGATGCTGTTGAGCACCTTCGCCATCTCCAGTACGGTCATGCGCCCCTGCTCGACCCGGCGCGCCAGCAGACGGGCGGCCTCGTCCAGCCCCAGCTGCAGCGCCTGCTCGCGCACATCCTTGAGCAGGATGGGTGTGCCCTTGAGCGCCGATTGATAGGCGATGCCACCGCCCATGATGCCGGCGCCCAGTACCGCCGCCTGCTGCACGGGACGCGCCTGACGCTCGGCAGCGCGGGCCTTTTTCTTCAGCTGCTGATCGTTCAAGAACACCCCGATCAGGCTGCGCGCCACCTCGCTGCCGGCCAGGCGGACAAAGGCCTGCGCCTCGATGACATGGGCTGCCTCGCGGGGCAGCGTGGCGGCCTGCTGCAGGGTCTTCACCGCCTGCAGCGGCGCCGGGTAATGGGGGCCGGCCTGCGCCGCCACAAAGGCGCGCGCCGTCTCGAAGACCATCAGCTGCTCGACCGGTGCCAGGCGCAACGGCTCGAGCTTGACCTGCCGCCGGGCGCGGTAATCCAGCTCACCGGCGATGGCCCGCCGGCACATCGCCAGCCCCTGCTCGCGCAGCGCCGCACGGGCGACCACCGCATCGGCCACCCCGACGCGCAGCGCCGCAGCGGCATCATGCTCCTTGCCGGTGGCAATCCACTCGATGGCATTGTCCGCACCGATCAGCCGCGGCAAGCGCACGGTGCCACCAAAGCCTGGGTTGATCCCCAGCCGAACCTCCGGCAGACCGACCCGCGCATCCTCGGCCAGCAGACGAAAATCGGCCGCCAGCGCCATCTCCAGACCGCCCCCCAGCGCCACGCCGTGCACAGCGGCAACGCTTGGCAGCGGCAGATCCTCGAAGGCGCTGAAGAAGCTTGCGGCCTGTTGCAGCCAGGCCTGCAAGACTTCGGGCGGCTGGCGGAAACTGTCGAGAAACTCGCCGATATCGGCACCAACGATGAATCCGTCCTTGGCACTGCTGACCAGCACGGCACGCGCC
>CAZFFB010000214.1:0-4189 GCA_964517735.1 uncultured Pseudomonas sp. | reverse complement strand
AAGGCGCAGAAGGGAGTGGAGTTCTGATGGCGGATCACCCTCGCGGAGCGGGGCAAGAGCCCGCCCCGCACAGTACACCGCCCATCGCCCCGGCGGCGCGCTACTGCCCAGCCGTGCTGATCGCCGCCCCTGCCTCCGGGCAGGGTAAGACCACGGTCACGGCCGCACTGGCGCGCCATTACCGCAATCAGGGCTTGCGGGTTCGGGTCTTCAAGTGCGGACCAGACTTTCTCGATCCGATGATTCTTGAGCGGGCCTGCGGCGCGCCGGTCTATCCGCTGGATCTGTGGATGGTCGGCGAGGAGGAATGTCGCCGCAGCCTGTGGCTGGCGGCGGGCGAGGCGGATCTGCTGCTGATCGAGGGGGTGATGGGCCTGTTTGACGGCACGCCCTCGGCGGCGGATCTGGCGCGGCGGTTTGGCGTGCCGGTGCTGGCGGTGATCGATGGCTCGGCGATGGCGCAGACCTTTGCTGCCATCGCCCATGGCCTGGCCAGCTATCAGGCCGATCTGCCGTTTGCCGGCGTGCTGGCCAATCGGGTCGGCAGCACCCGCCACGGCGAGATCCTGCGCGACAGCCTGCCGGAGCATCTGCACTGGTTCGGCGCGCTGCCCCGCGAGGCTGCGATCAGCCTGCCGGCCCGGCACCTGGGGCTGGTGCAGGCGCAGGAGATGGCCGATCTTGAGGCGCGCCTTGAGGGGGCGGCTGCGCTGCTGGCGCAAGGCCTGGCCGCGAGCCTGCCCGCGGCGGTGCGCTTTGACCCTGCGCCCGCGCTGGACTGTCCGCGCCTGCTGGAGGGGGTTCGCATCGGCGTGGCCTGCGATGCAGCCTTTGCCTTTGTCTATCCGGCCAATCTGGATCTGCTGCGAGAGCTGGGGGCGCAGCTGCACTTCTTCTCGCCGCTGGCGGATCGGCAGCTGCCGGCGGTAGACAGCCTTTACCTGCCCGGCGGCTATCCCGAACTGCATCTGGAGGCCCTGCAGGGCAATCACGCGATGCGTGCAGCGATCCGCGCGCATCATCAGGCGGGCAAGCCGATTCTCGCCGAGTGTGGTGGCATGCTCTACCTGCTCGATGGCCTGACCGATCTTGCCGGCCAGCGCGGCGAGCTGCTTGGCCTGTTGCCCGGCGAGGCGCAGATGCAGCCGAGGCTGGTGACCCTGGCCATGCAGGAAGTCGCGCTGGAGGGTGGACGACTGCGCGGGCACAGCTACCACCACTCGCGCATGACGTGCACGCTGACGCCCATCGCCCACGGCGAGTGCCCCAACTACCGGCGCACCCGCGAGCCGCTCTATCAGGTCGGCCGACTGACCGCCAGCTACATCCACTTCTACCTGCCCTCGGCACCGCGCGCCGCGGCGGCGCTGCTGGCCCCCTGAAGCCGTCCGGAGCACGCCATGCCACCCGATACCCTGAAGCCAGATGTTGCAGATATGGCAGATGTTGCTGCGCTGCGGCCTGATATCGCCGCGACGGATCCTGCCAGCGCCGGCCATGCCTTCACACCCGCCGAGCGGGCCGCAGTCTATCGGGCGATTGCCGAGCGTCGTGACATGCGCCACTTCAGCGGCGGGCAGATCGCCCCGGCGCTGCTGGCGCGCCTGTTGGCCGCGGCTCATCAGGCGCCCAGTGTCGGGCTGATGCAGCCCTGGCGCTTCATCCGCATCCGTGATGCCCGCTTGCGCCAGCAGATTGCCGCGCTGGTCGAGGCGGAGCGCCAGGCAACGGCCCAGGCGCTGGGTGCGCGGGGCGCAGCCTTCATGGCCCTGAAGGTCGAGGGCATTCTCGCGTGCGCCGAGCTGCTGGTGGCGGCCCTGCCAGCGGGGCGCGAGCAGCATGTGTTCGGCCGCCGGACCCTGCCGCAGATGGATCTGGCCTCGCTGTCCTGCGGCATCCAGAACCTCTGGCTGGCGGCGCGGGCCGAGGGGCTGGGCATGGGCTGGGTGTCGCTGTTCGAGCCGCAGGCACTGGCGCAGCTGCTGCGCATGCCGCCGGGTGCCGAGCCGGTGGCGATCCTGTGCCTTGGGCCGGTGCAGGACTTCTATCCGCGGCCGATGCTGGTCGAGGAGGGCTGGGCGCGCGAGCAGCCACTGGAGGAGATGCTGTTCGATGATTACTGGGGGCAGTCATGAGTCTTGCGCTGTCGATGCTCGCCGCCGTGCTGCTGGATGCCTGCTTCGGCGAGCCGCGCCGCTATCACCCGCTGGTCGGCTTCGGGCGTCTGGCCACCTGGCTTGCAGCGCGCCTCAACCGCGCCGGCGCTGGCCGGTGGCACGGCCTGCTGGCCTGGGCGCTGGCGGTGCTGCCGCCCAGCCTGCTGGCGGGCTGGCTGGCCAGCGTGCCCGGTGTCGGCGTGCTGGTGGAGGTCCTTGCCCTGTATGCCGCGCTGGGCCTGCGCAGCCTGCATGAGCACGCCCGCCCGATCGCCGCGGCCCTGCGCGCCGGTGATCTGCCGGCGGCGCGTCAGGCGCTGTCGATGATCGTCAGTCGTGATACCGCCGCGCTGGATGGCGAAGGGGTGGCGCGGGGGGCGACCGAGTCGGTGCTGGAAAACAGCAGCGATGCGGTGTTCGCTGCGCTGTTCTGGTTCGCACTGGCCGGCGCGCCCGGGGTGGTGCTCTATCGGCTGGCCAATACCCTGGATGCCATGTGGGGCTATCGCACCGCGCGCTGGCAGCACTTTGGCTTTGCCGCGGCGCGTCTTGATGACCTGCTCAACTACCTGCCGGCCCGGCTGACGGCGCTGAGCTGGGCGCTGCTGGGCCAGACCCGCCAGGCCCTGCGCTGCTGGCAGCGCCAGGCGCGCTTTTGTGCCAGCCCCAACGGTGGCCCGGTGATGGCCGCCGGGGCCGGGGCGCTGGGGGTTCAGCTGGGCGGGCCGGCCTGCTATCACGGGCAGTGGCAGTCGCGGCCGCTGCTGGGCGCGGGGTTGCCGGCCACGGCGGCCAGCATCGAGGCGGCACTGGCCCTGCTGCGCCGCGGCGTATTGCTGTGGCTGGCGCTGATCCTGCTGGGAGGCTGGCTGCATGGCTGAGGGGCTGCTCGAACACGGCGGACGCCTCAGGGCCGCCGCCCGCCGCTATGGCATCGCCGAGGCCGGCTGGCTGGATCTCTCCACCGGTATCGCCCCCAGCCCCTGGCCGCTGCCGTCGCTGCCGGCCAGTGCCTGGTCGCGCCTGCCGGAAGAGGATGACGAGCTCGCCGCGCGGGCTGCCCACAGCTATGGCGCGCAACACGCGCTGCCGGTGGCCGGCAGTCAGGCGGCGATTCAGGCGCTGCCGATGCTGTGGCCACGCTCACGGGTCGGCGTGCTCGAGCCCTGTTACGCCGAGCACCGGGCCGCCTGGCAGCGGGCCGGGCATGTCGTGCAGCCGGTGGCCGGCGGACAGATCGAGGCGCAGCTGGCGCAGCTGGAGGTGCTGGTGCTGGTCAATCCCAACAACCCCACCGGGCAGCGCTTTGCCCGTGAGCAGCTGCTGGACTGGCACGCCCGCCTTGCGCGGCGTGGCGGCCTGCTGCTGGTCGATGAAGCGTTCATGGACTGCACCCCCCAGCATAGCCTGGCCGCCTGCACTGACCGGCCGG
Source organism: uncultured Pseudomonas sp. (assembly GCA_964517735.1). Taxonomy (GTDB): domain Bacteria; phylum Pseudomonadota; class Gammaproteobacteria; order Pseudomonadales; family Pseudomonadaceae; genus Geopseudomonas. The sequence goes on along the minus strand of CAZFFB010000214.1, from coordinate 601 downwards.
GGCTGGTCGTGCTGCGCTCGTTCGGCAAGTTCTTCGGGCTGGCCGGGGTTCGCCTGGGGTTCGTGCTGGCCGAGCCTTCGCTGCTGGCGCGTCTGCAGCAGTCACTGGGGCCCTGGACGCTCAGCGGCCCGGCGCGGCTGATCGGCGCGGCGGCGCTGGCCAGCGAGGCGGCTGCGGCGCGGGCGGTCCGGGCCCGGCAGCTGGTCGCGCAGGGCGCACGTCTGGCGGAGCTGCTGCACCGCCATGGCCTGCCACCTGACGGCGGCACCGCGCTGTTCCAGTGGCTGCATCACCCCAAGGCTGGCGAGCTGTACGAGGCGCTGGCACAGCGCGGCATTCTGCTGCGCCTGTTTCGTGATACATCGAGTCTGCGTATTGGCCTGCCGGCGGACGAACCCGCCTGGCAGCGCCTGGAGCAGGCGCTGATTGACTCCTCCCTCTCAAGGTAAGCACGCATGACCACCCTGATGGTGCAAGGCACCACCTCCGATGCCGGCAAGAGCACGCTGGTGACCGCCATGTGTCGCTGGCTGCATCGCAAGGGCGTGGCGGTGGCCCCCTTCAAGCCGCAGAACATGGCACTCAACTCGGCGGTCACCCC
>CAZFFB010000213.1:0-4203 GCA_964517735.1 uncultured Pseudomonas sp. | reverse complement strand
GGAGAGGGCGCTACCCAGATCATGGCCGATGGCGATGAGCCCGGCAGGCACCGCTGCCACCACCAAGGCACCGATGGTGTGCAACAGGCGGCGGGCGTCGAATTCGGACAACGACATCAACCGGGCCAGTGCCAGCAGAGTGGGCAGCAAGGAGCGGGAGGCATGGCGCAGCGGGCGCAAGGACAGGCTCATGACGGAGTTTCCTGGAGAGAGGCACGGTTTCGCCGGCGCCAGCGACCGATGCGCAGGCTCAGGCGGTCGAGATACAGGTAGACCACAGGCGTGGTGTAAAGGGTCAGCAGCTGGCTGAGCAGCAGCCCGCCGACGATGGCAAGCCCCAGAGGCTGACGCATCTCCGCGCCCTCGGCACTGCCCAGCAGCAGCGGCAAGGCGCCCAGGATCGCCGAAAGTGTGGTCATCAGGATCGGCCGAAAACGCAGCAGGCAAGCCTCGCGGATCGCCTCGAGCGTATCGCGGCCCTCCTGACGCTCCAGCTGCAAGGCCAGATCGATCATCAGGATGGCGTTCTTCTTCACCACGCCGATCAGCAGGAACAGCCCGAGCAGCGAGATCAGGCTGAACTGCCCACCGGTCAGCTCGATCGCCAGCAGTGCACCGACACCGGCCGAAGGCAAGGTGGAGAGAATGGTCAGCGGGTGGATATAGCTCTCATAGAGGATGCCCAGCACGATGTACACCAACAGCAGCGCCCCGAGAATCATCAGCGGCTGAGCGCTCTGGCTCTGCTGGAACGCACCGCCCGTACCGCCCAGCCGGCCCTGTACCGAGTTGGGCAGATCGATCAACGCCATGGCCCGCTCGATCGCCGCCCCTGCTTGCTCAAGGGTCACCCCCTCGGCCAGGGCAAAGCTGATGCTCTCGGCGGCAAAGGCGCCGTCATGCTGCACCCGGTCATTGGCCAGGCTGCGCTCCCAGCGGGCAAAGCTGGACAGCGGCACCTGCTGGCCAGCACCGCCGATCAGGCGGACCTGATCCAGCGCTTCGGGATACTGGGCATAGCGCGGATCGATTTCCATCACCACGCTGTACTGGTTGAGGTCTTCGTAGATGTTCGACACCTGACGCTGGCTGAAGGCGTTATTGAGCAGCGCGGTGACCATCGCCATGTCCACACCCAGCCGGCGAGCCTGCTCACGGTCCACCACCAGGGTGATCTGCTGGGTACCGGCGCTCTCCCGGCCATCGACATCGGTCAGCTCGGGCAACGCCTTGAGGGCATCACGCACCCGGGGCTGCCAGAGGCGCAGATCCTCCAGCTCGCTGGCCAGCAACACGAACTCGTTGTCCGAGCTGCCGCCCTCGCGCGCGCCAAAGCGCAGATCCTGATCAGGCATCAGAAACAGCTGGGCGCCCGGCACCTTCGGCAGGCTGCGCCGCAATCGATCCGCCACCTGCTGGGCACTCTGTGCCCGCTCGGCGGCCGGCTTCAGGCGCACGATCATGAAGGCGTTGTTGATGCCGCCCCGTCCGCCAATAAAGCCCGCCACGCTCTCGACGGCCGGATCGTTCAGCACCGCACGGCGAAAGACCTCCATCTTCGGCTGCATCACCTGGAAGGACAGCCCGTCATCCCCGCGGATAAATCCGACCAGCTGGCCGGTGTCCTGCTGGGGGAAGAAGGTTTTGGGCACATGCACATACAGCCAGACGTTCAGCACGATCGTCAGCAGCAGACTCAGCAGGGTCAGCAAGCGATGACGCAGCGCCCAGTCCAGACTCACCCGGTAGCCTTGCAGCAGCCGCACCTGCAACCTCTCAAGCACCGCGCTCAGCCGGCCAGGCGGCCCGGTCTCGCCGCCGGCCTTGAGCCAGCGGGCGCAGAGCATCGGGGTCAGGGTCAGCGAGACCAGCAGGGAGATCAGGATCGCCACCGTCAGGGTGATGGCAAACTCGCGAAACAGCTTCTCGACGATCCCGCCCATGAGCAGGATCGACAAAAAGACCACCACCAGCGACAGGTTCATCGACAGCAGGGTGAAACCGACCTCCTTCGAGCCCTTGAGCGCCGCCGGCAGTGGCTTCTCACCGGCCTCGATGTGCCGGGTGATGTTCTCCAGCACGACGATGGCATCATCCACCACCAGCCCCGTGGCGATGATCAGCGCCATCAGCGAGAGGTTGTTCAGGGAAAACCCGAGGAGGTACGTGGCGGTGAAGCTGCCGACCAGCGACACCGGCACCGCCAGCGCCGGAATCAGCGTGGCGCGCGGGCGGCCCAGAAAGGCCAGCACCACCAGAATTACCAGCACCACGGCGATCAGCAGGCTGCGCTGCGCCTCCTCAAGCGTTGCACGGATGGTTGGCGAGCGGTCCATCGCCACCTCAAGCTCGACACTGGCCGGCAGCACCGCCGCCAGTGCTGGAAGTTCCGCACGGATCCGCTGGATGGTCTCGATGATGTTGGCGCCAGCCTGACGGTTGATCACCAGCAGGATCGCCTCACGGTCATTGAAGAAGCCGCTGTTGTAGCGATCCTCCACGCCATCACGCACCTCGGCAACATCACCCAGACGGATCACCGCGCCATTCTGATGACGGATGATCAACGGCAGATAGTCCGCCGCCCGCGACAGCTGGTCGCTGCTGGCCACCTGCCAGTGCCGCCCGTCGCCCTCGACCTGGCCCTTGGGGCCGCGCACGTTGGCCTCGCGCAGGGCATTGCGCACCTCATCCAGGGCGATGGCGTGGTGCTCGAGCAGGCGTGGTGACAGCGCCACCCGCACCGCCGGCAGCGAGCTGCCGCCCACCTGCACCTCGCCGACCCCCGGCACCTGGGAAAGCTTCTGGGCAATGATGGTCGAGGCCGCGTCATAGAGCCGGCCCTTGTCCAGCACATCGGAGGTCAGCGCCAGCACCATGATAGGCGCCTGGGACGGATTGACCTTGCGGTAGGTGGGCATGCTGCGCATGGCGCTGGGCAGCAGGCTGCGCGAGGCATTGATCGCCGCCTGCACCTCGCGGGCCGCGGCGTTGATATCACGCTCAAGATCGAACTGCAGGATGATCCGCGTCGAGCCCTGGCTGCTGCGGCTGGTCATCTGGTTGATCCCGGCGATGCTGCCAAAGGCCCGCTCAAGGGGCGTGGCCACGCTGGAGGCCATCACCTGCGGGCTGGCACCGGGCAGGCTGGCCTGCACGGTGATCACCGGGAAGTCCATCTGCGGCAGCGGCGCCACCGGCAAGAGGCTAACGCTCAGCGCCCCGGCCAGCAGGATGGCCAGACTCAGCAGCAGCGTGGCTACCGGGCGGGTGATGAAAGGCGCACTGAGGTTCATCGTCCGGCCTCATCTGCCGCGCTCACCCGCGCAGCAAGGCTGCGCCCGGCCAGCCGCCGGCTCAGGCGTTCGAAATACAGGTAGATCACCGGCGTGGTGAACAGGGTCAGCACCTGACTGACCAGCAGCCCGCCGACCATCACCAGCCCCAGCGGCTGGCGCAGCTCAGCGCCGGAGCCTGAGGCCAGCATCAGCGGAATGGCGCCAAACAGTGCCGCCAGGGTGGTCATCAGGATCGGCCGAAAGCGCAGCAGCGCCGCCTGGTGAATGGCCGTCTGCGGATCGATGCCCTGCTGACGCTCCGCCTCCAGGGCAAAGTCGATCATCATGATCGCGTTCTTCTTGACGATGCCAATCAGCAAGATGATGCCGATCACCGCAATCAGGCCCAGATCCTGGCCGGCCAGCAGCAGCGCCAGCAGCGCACCGATGGCCGCCGAGGGCAGGGTCGAGAGGATGGTGACCGGGTGGATGTAGCTCTCATAGAGCACGCCCAGCACGATGTACATGGTGACCACCGCCGCGAAGATCAGCCAAAGGGTGGAAGACAGCGAGGCGCGAAACGCCTCGGCCGCGCCCTGGAAGCGGGTCTGCACCCCCTCAGGCAGACCGATCTCGGCCTTGATCTGCTCGATGCGCGCCACCGCCTCGCCCAGCGACATGCCCGGTGCCAGATTGAAGGACACCGTGACCGCCGGGAACTGGCCGATGCGGTTGATCACCAGCGGCGCGGCGCGCTCCTCGACGCGCACAAGGCTGGCCAGCGGCACCGGCACATCGCCCTCGCCGGCCACATGCAGGCCGCGCAGGGCGGCCAGCCCCTGGGTACGGGCTTCCTGGCTCTCCAGCACCTCCCGATACTGGCTGGTCTGGGTGAAGATGGTGGAAATCTGCCGCTGGCCAACGG
>CAZFFB010000212.1:3499-4258 GCA_964517735.1 uncultured Pseudomonas sp. | reverse complement strand
TGGCAGCTGCGTGGCCGGCAGCGCGAGCAGATGCCGAGCGGCAAGCTGGTCGGCGGCTCACCGGCGTTTCGCACCGCCTTTGATCTCTTGAGCAAGGCGGCGCGCAGCCCGATCACCGTGCTGCTGCTGGGGGAGACTGGCGTGGGCAAGGAGGTGTTTGCCCAGTGGCTGCACGAGAATAGTGAGCGCGCCCAGCAGCCCTTTGTCGCGGTCAACTGCGCGGCGATTCCCAATGATCTGATCGAATCCGAGCTGTTCGGTGTGCAGAAGGGCGCCTTTACCGGTGCCCAGCAGTCGCGCCCGGGGCGCTTTGAGCGCGCCGATGGCGGCACCTTATTCCTTGATGAGCTGGGCGATCTGTCCCCCTCGGCGCAGGTCAAGCTGCTGCGGGTGCTGCAGACCGGCGAGGTGGAGCGCCTCGGCGATGACAAGACCCGCAAGGTCAATGTCCGGCTGGTGGCGGCCACCAACGTTGATTTGCAGAAGGCGATTGCCGAAGGGCGGTTTCGCGCCGATCTCTATTACCGGCTGGCCACGTATCCGGTGGCGATCCCGCCGCTGCGCGAGCGCAAGCCGGACATCCCGATTTTGGTCAATGCGCTGCTGGAGAAATACGCGCCGGCCTATCACAAGACCCTGTTGGGCCTGACCGATCGTGCCCTGCAGGCGCTGATGAGCTATGACTGGCCGGGCAATGTGCGCGAGCTGGAAAATCTGGTCGAGCGCGCCGTGCTGCTGGCGCCTTCGGGTGGGCAGATC
>CAZFFB010000212.1:0-3489 GCA_964517735.1 uncultured Pseudomonas sp. | reverse complement strand
CAGCGCCCCGGCGAGCGCCCCGGGTGTGGCGATCGATCAGAACGGGCAGGTCGGTAATGCCGATGAGGCCCGCCGCGAGGCACTCTATGAAACCCTGCTGGAGGAGAATTTCGACCTGCAGGCCCATGAGCATCGTCTGCTGGAACTGGCGGTGCGCCGCGCCGGTGGCAACCTGACCCAGGCCGCACGCCTGCTGGGGCTGAGCCGTCGGCAACTGGCCTATCGGCTCAAGCAGGGCCAGGCGGCTAGTCTGGATTGCCCCGAGATCACCTGACCAAATTGTACAGCGCCGCGCCCGCGCGCCTTCGATCACCCCCACGGCGGCCCCAGCCGACCCCGATCGACCCGCCTCTGCTGACAGGGATGTCAGCCATCCCTCGCCACCGTTCGTTATTCGCCCCGATTCTCGCTGCCGTGTCGTGATGAGCACCGGCCTGCGGGGCTGTGCCTGCCAGTTCAGGCGCAGGAGCCGCCGGCCAGGGGCTTGCCTTGGTGGCGGAGACAGTAGCGACTTGACGTTTTTGTCAGGTTAAACGCACTGCAGGACAAAAGCGTCAGGTAGGGGCGAACCCTGATGGGCAGAGTTTCTCTAAAAAGTCTTGATAAATCATGTAGTTAGCAAACCTGGCACTGTCTCTGCATTGTTAATGGCGTCCAACACAGGATTGCCTGCCACGCTACGGCACCACGCAGGCAAACAAACCGCATCCAGCCAAATAACGGAGACAACAAATGGCGATGACAGGTGTGTTGCGGCCGGGCCATGCCCAGCTGCGCGTGATGAATCTTGAAGAGGCTGTCCACCACTACCGGGACATCATGGGGCTGATCGAAACCGGTCGCGATGCCGAGGGGCGTGTCTACCTCAAGTGCCGCGAGGAGGTCGATCACCACAGCGTCGTGCTGCGTGAAGCCGATGCGGCTGGCCTTGATTTCATCGGCTTCAAGGTGCTCAACGAGGCCACGCTCGACCAGCTGGAAGCGGACCTGAATGCCTACGGCATTGCCACTACGCGGATTCCCTCCGGTGAGATGCTGGAAACCGGCGAGCGTGTGCGCTTTCAGGTGCCGTCCGGTCACTGGTTCGAGCTCTATGCCAAGAAAATCGCGGTGGGCAATGGCTGCGGGCTGGTCGATCCGACTCCGTGGGACCCGGCCTCGATCCGTGGCATGGCGCCGCTGCGCTTTGATCATGCGCTGCTGTACGGGCCGAACATCGCCGAAGTGACAAAGATCTTCACCGAAGTGCTGGGCTTTACGCTGGTCGAGCGGGTGCTCAACCCGGAAGGCACCGCGAACCTGATCGTGTTCATGAGCTGCTCGATCAAGTCCCACGACATCGCCTTCGCCGAATACCCGGAGCCGGGCAAGCTGCACCACTGCTCGTTTGCCATGGAGAGCTGGGACGACGTGCTGCGTGCCGGCGACATCATGTCCATGCACAAGGTCCCGGTGGACATCGGCCCGACCCGTCACGGGGTGACCCGCGGGCGCACCATCTACGCCTGGGACCCCTCGGGCAACCGCTTTGAGACCTTCAAGGAAGACCGCCAGTCCTACCCGGATCAGGAGCCTCTGACCTGGACCTTCGAGGCGCTGGGCGAGGGCGGTGGGCTGGACTACGTACAGCGCAAGCTGCACGACACCTTCCTGACCGTCGTGACCTGAGGAGCTGGCCATGGAACGTCCCGATCAACCGCTGGAGATGGTGCCGGCCGAGGTAGATACCCGCCAGCGCTGGGTGCGCGTCACCGGTGAGCGCGGGGATGGCTTCATCGAGTTCGAGTTCTCCGTGGGGGAGCCTGAACTGTGCGTGGAGATGATCCTGACCTATGAGGCGTTTGCCGAGTTCTGCGCCGCCAATCGCGTGCAGATGCTGCCGCCCCATGATCCCGATGCCCCGGAGGACGGTCCGAGCGACTGGAACTGGACCCTGGCCAACGCCACCCAGACCCGCTTCAAGGCCTGAAGACTGACAAGAACAACAAGAACGGCGCTGCGCACCCCAGCGCCCGCAGGAGAACGAGCATGCAAATCGACCTTCGCACGGTAAGCATCCAGCCGCTGCGCCAGACCTTCGACCATCTGGCGCGCCGCTTTGGTGACAAGCCGGCCTCCCGGTACCGGGAAGGCAGCTACGTCATCCAGGCGAGCGAAAACCTGCATTACCGGCCGACTTGGGACCCGGATCAGGAGCTGTACGACGCCAGTATCACCAAGATCGTCATGCAGGACTGGTACGCCCTCAAGGACCCGCGCCAGTTCTACTACAGCACCTACACCCTGGCCCGTGCCCGCCAGCAGGACAGCATGGAGGCCAACTTCAGCTTCGTGGAGGACCGCGGTCTGACCGACCTGCTGCCCAGCGAGCTGCGCCAGATCGCGCTGGATCTGCTGATCCCGCTGCGCCATGTGGCGTGGGGCGCCAACCAGAACAACACCTTCATCTGTGGCTACGGCTATGGCGTGACCTTCACCCAGCCCTGCATGTACCACGCGATGGATAACCTGGGGATTGCCCAGTACCTGTCGCGCCTGGGGCTGCTGCTGGGCGGCACGGAAGCGCTGGAAACCGCCAAGCAGGCCTGGACCTGCGCTGAGGCTTGGCAGCCGCTGCGCCGTTATGTGGAAGACAGCATGGCGGTGCGTGATCCCTTTGAGCTATTCATCGCCCAGAACGTCGCCCTCGATGGCCTGCTCTATCCGCTGATCTACGAGCGCATCGTCGATGACTACCTGGCCGGTCGTGGTGCCAGTGCGGTCGCCATGCTCACCCAGTTCATGACCGACTGGTTCGATGAGAGCAAGAAGTGGGTTGATGCCGTGCTCAAGGTCGCTGCGGCTGAATCCGAGCACAACCGCGCCCAGCTACAGACCTGGATCAATGCCTGGACCGACCGCGCCGCCGCAGCCCTGCTGCCGGTGATCGGTCAGGCCTTTGGTGCCGAAGCCGATGAGCTGCTCGGCGAACAAGTGGCCGCCTTCAAGGTGCGCATCGAAAAAACCGGTATCGCACTCTGAGAGGCCGCCATGTCTACCGTATTCATTGCCCTGCAAGCCAACGAAGAAACCCGCCCGATCATCGAGGCGATCGAACTCGACAACCCCCAGGCGGTTGTCAATCGCGAACCGGCCATGGTCAAGATCAATGCCCCCGGCCGGCTGGTGATCCGCAGGGAGACCATCGAAGAGCAGATGGGCCGTGACTTCAACCTGCAGGAGCTGCAGGTCAACCTGATCACGCTGTCCGGCAACCTCTGTGAAGATGAAGACACCCTGACCCTGACCTGGGACAACTGAGCGAGGACTCCACCATGGACATGAAAACCGCCGCCAAGAAACTCAGCCTCAAAGACAAGTACAAGCTGTTCACCCGGGATCTGGGCTGGGAACCGACCTACCGCAGCACCGATGAGCTGTTCCCCTACGTCAAGTACGAAGGCATCAAGATCCACGACTGGGACAAGTGGGAAGACCCCTTCCGCCTGA
>CAZFFB010000211.1:0-4282 GCA_964517735.1 uncultured Pseudomonas sp. | reverse complement strand
GCTTGCTGGTCAGCAGGGTCTGCAGGCTGTCCTCTTCGGCTACTGCCTCCTCGCCGGCCAACAGCGGCAGGCATGCCTCAAGCGCAGTGATCAGCTGGCCTTCGTAGCCCAGCCGGCGGCTGGCGGTCATCTGCTTGCCGAGGCTGTTGTTACGCTCGCTGATCAGCTGCTGCAGATGTGGGCAACGATGCAGGTCGATCAAAAGGTCCAGCAGGCCGATGCGCAGCGCCGGGATTTCCTGCACGCGCTCGCGGCGCGGCGGCAGGCGCCAGACCTCCAGCGCCAGCGGTGCCGGCGATGGCAGTGCGCTGTCCAGGCCATTGGCCAGGCGCTGCAGGTAATCCTCCTGCAAGGCGCGGCCGGAGTCGGTTGGCTGGCAGGCGCCGAGCAGCAGGCTCAGCAGGATGAGCCAGCAGAGTTTCCACATGAGAGTTCGCGCTCCTGTTGGCGGATGGCACGCCGGGCACTGCGGGCAAGGCGCAGCCCCAGCAGCAGGGCAGCCAGGCTCAGGCCGACTACCAGGCCTTGCCAGAGGCCGGCCGGTCCGCTGGGGGTGCCCAGCCATCCGGTCAGGCCCAGAGCATAACCGACGGGCAGCCCGATCCCCCAGTAGGCCAGCAGGGTGATCAGCATGGTCATGCGGGTGTCCTGATAGCCGCGCAGGGCACCTGCCGCAGTGACTTGCAGGGCGTCGGAAAACTGGAACAGCGCAGAATAGACAATCAGGCTGGCCGCCAGAGCAATCACTTGTGGATCCCGACTGTAAAGCATGGCAATCGGCTCGCGCAGCCAGAGCATCAGGCTGGCCGAGAGGCAGGCGTAGGCCAGCGCCACCAGAATCACGATGCCAGCGGCAAAGCGTGCATCCTGTGGTGCGCGGCGGCCAAGGTTCTGGCCGACCCGCACCGTGGCGGCCATTGACAGCGCGTAGGGGATCATGAATATCAGTGCGGAGAAGTTCAGGGCAATCTGGTGGCCGGCTACCACGGTAGCGCCGAGACTGCCTATCAGCAGGGCGATCACCGAGAAGATGCTGGCCTCGGCGAAGATGGCGATGCCGATGGGCAGTCCCAGTGCCAGCAGTGGGCGGATATCCGCCGCACGTGGCCACTCGAAGCGCTCAAAGAGCCGGCTGGAGGCGTAAACCGGCGCCCAGCCGATCCACAGCAGCATGGCGATGAACATGGACCACATCACCAGCGCAGTCGCCCAGCCGCAACCGACCCCGCCTAGCGCCGGCAGGCCGAACAGGCCGTGGATGAAGACGTAGTTGGCCGGCACGTTGATGGCAAGCCCCAGAATGCCGAACATCATGCTGGGGCGGGTGCGGCCCAGCGCATCGCTGTAACTGCGCAGGACCTGATAGAGGGCAATGGCCGGAAAGCCCAGAGCGACCGCTTGCAGGTAATCCATGGCCGGCTCGATCAGGGCCGCGTCCACCCTCAGCAGGACCAGCAGCGGCCGGGCCTGCCAGAGCAGCAGCGCCGCCGCCAGTCCCAGCAGCAGCCCGAGCCAGAGCGCCTGACGCACCAGCGGGCCGAGCCTTGCGAAGGCGCCTCTGCCGACATGGCGGGCAGCCTTGGCGGTGGTGGCCATCAGGATGCCACTGAGCAGCAGCATCACCGGTAACCAGATCGAATTGCCGAGTGCCACGGCGGCCAGATCGCCCGCGCTGACCCGCCCGGCCATCAGCGTATCGGCAACGCCCATGGCGGTATGGGCCAGCTGGGCGATCATGATTGGAATGGCCAGGGCCAGCAGGGTAGCCAGTTCGCGGCGTACTCGCCGGTACCGGCTGATGGGGGAGGCAGGGTGGGGCATCGTGGACCTCTAAAAAGCCGCGGCCAGTCTACTTGGGCCATTGCCGGGCGGCTAGCCGATGCGCGCGGCGGGGCGTGTCCGGCTGCGGTAGAGTACGCCTTCCTGTAACCACCGTGCGGATTACCCCATGCGCCTGCTGGCTGATGAAAACATTCCCCTGCTCGAGCCGTTCTTTGCCCCTTTCGCCTGTTTGCAGCGGCTGCCCGGGCGCAGTATCACGCGCGAAGCGCTCGAGGGTGTCGAGGTGCTGCTGGTGCGTTCGGTGACCCGGGTCGATCGTGCCTTGCTCGAGGGCAGCGCGGTGCGCTTTGTCGGGACCTGCACCATCGGTACCGATCATCTGGACCTGGACTACTTCCAGCAGGCGGGCATCACCTGGGCCAGTGCGCCGGGCTGCAATGCCCGCGGAGTGGTCGACTACGTAATGGGTGCCCTGCTGACCCTGAGCGAGCGCTGTGGCGTTGCACTGTCTGATCGTACCTACGGTGTGGTGGGTGCCGGTGCAGTGGGAGGGCAGCTGGTAGCCGTGCTGCGCGCTTTGGGCTGGCGGGTGCTGGTCTGCGATCCCTTGCGCCAGGCCCGTGAGGGCGGTGACTTCGTCAGTCTCGAGACGCTACTGGCCGAATGCGATGTGATCAGTTTGCATACGCCCTTGACTCGCGGTGGTGAGCACGCCACCTGGCATCTGCTTGATCAGGCGCGCCTGCAGGCCTTGCGGGCAGGTACCTGGCTGATCAATGCGAGCCGCGGCGCGGTGATCGACAATACTGCACTGCGTGAGCGGCTGCAGGCGAAGGCCGATCTGCAGGTGGTGCTGGATGTCTGGGAGCATGAGCCGCAGGTGGATCTGGCGCTGGCGGCCTGCTGTCAGCTGGCTACGCCGCACATCGCAGGCTATAGCCTGGATGGCAAGCTGCGCGGTACTGAGCAGATCTATCAATCCTTCTGCGCCTGGCGCGGCGTCGAGGCCGAGGTTTCGTTGGCCAGCCTGCTGCCACCGGCTTGGCTGGGACACCTGGCGGTGCAGGGTGATGCCGACCCCGACTGGCTGCTGGGGCTGCTGTGCCGCAGTGTCTACGATCCGCGCCGCGATGATGCGGATTTTCGCCGCAGCCTGGAGGCTGATCCGCAGCGTCAGCGAGCCGGTTTCGATCGGCTGCGCAAGGATTATCCGCTGCGCCGGGAAATTCCTGGGCTTTGCATGGCGCTGGGAGAGGGGGCAAGGCAGGCAGCACTGCGCCAGGTGGCGCAGGCGCTTGGCGTACAGGTCCTGCACGCCGGCCATGCGCGTGCATAGCCGGCAGAGCGTACGCGGCTCAGCGGTATTCGCAGAGGTAGGCGGTGTCCTGGGCGACCTTGAGCTGGAACTTGCTGTCTGCCGGGACATTGAAGTGGCTGCCGGCCGCAAAAGTCTGCCAGTCATCGCAACCTGGCAGCTTGACGGTCAGCGCGCCGGCGATCACGTGCATGACCTCGGCCTGGGCAGTGCCGAACTCATACTCGCCCGCGGCCATCACGCCGACGGTGGCCGGACCGTCGCTCATGGCGAAGGCGATGGATTTGACGGTGCCGTTGAAGTACTCGTTGACCTTGAACATGGATGCCTCACAGAAAGGGCGAGAAAAGGGCGAGAAAAGGGCGTGCCAGTATGCCCAAGGCATTCCGCGCCGTCATCCGCGGTGCGCATCCGCTGTCTGGCAGGCTGCCAGCTCCTCGAGCAGGGCTGTGCGGTCGTGCGTGTCCAGCTGTTCGGGGCGCAGATTCTGCTGGGCGTAGCGCAGGTACAGGCCGCTGTCGATGAACAGCTGCAACAGGTCGCCATCCAGGTGGGCTGCGCGCACCATATCGACCATGATGCGTAGCACCTGGGAGAGGGGCATGGCTGGCTTGTAGGGCCGATCAGCGGCCGTCAGCGCTTCGAAGACATCGGCGATCGCCAGGATGCGCTCGGGGATGCCGAGCTGCGCGGCGTTCAGGCGGCGTGGATAGCCGGTACCATCGAGCTTCTCGTGGTGGCTGGCGGCGATCTGCGGCACCTGCTGCAAGGCCCGCGGGAAGGGCAGGCTGTCCAGCATGATCAGCGTCTGCACGATGTGTTCGTTGATGCGAAAACGCTCTTCTGCATTGAGGGTGCCCTTGCGGATGCTGAGGTTGTAGAGCTCGCCCAGATGCTGGGCCTGTGCCGGCAGGGTCATGTCGAATTGCCAGCGGTTGCGCGGATCGCCCCGTTCTACCGGTGGGCGGCGCTCTCCCCAGGGCTTGCGATGCTCCGGGCGATCGGCAATCAGCAGTTCGCGACAGGGCAAGGGTTCGGCAGGGAAGCCCTTCAGGTGCTCAAGCTCCTCGCTGGAGAGGCCGATTCGGTTGTCGAAATGCCGCCACCAGTACCGACAGGCCATCGATTGAAGACGCTGCAGGTCGTCATCGCTCATGCCCTCGCTGCCCAGGTTGCAGCGTGCGA
>CAZFFB010000210.1:0-4302 GCA_964517735.1 uncultured Pseudomonas sp. | reverse complement strand
GGGATGGCATCGGTGCCGTACAGGGCGTCGTACAGCGAGCCCCAGCGGGCGTTGGCGGCGTTCAGGGCGTAGCGCGCGTTCATCACCGGCACCACCAGCTGCGGGCCGGCCATGCGGGCGATCTCGTCGTCGACGTTCTCGGTGGTGGCCTGGAAGTCTTCCGGCTCCGGCAGCAGGTAGCCGATTTCCTGCAGGAAGGCCTTGTAGCTCACCGCATCGTGGGCCTGGCCGGCGCGTGCCTGGTGCCAGGCGTCGATCTTGGCTTGCAGGTCGTCGCGCTTGGCCAGCAGGGCGCGGTTCTTCGGCGCCAGCTCGTGGATCACCGCGTCGGCGCCGGCCCAGAATGCCTCGGCGCTGACGCCGGTGCCGGGTATGGCTTCGTGGGTGACAAAGTCGTAAAGGGCTTTGGCGACCTGCAGGCCACCGACTTGCACGCGTTCAGTCATTGCTTGCCTCACTCTGCTTGGATGCCACGCCTGCGCGTGGGCATCCCTTCATGTAGTCTGAAATTTTGCATACTACAGGATGCTCCATGACAAAGGTACGCAGCGTCCGGGGCCTTCGACAAAAGTCGTGGCTGCCGGCGTGCGGGCAGGGCGCGGCGCGAATGCGGCAAGCCGGCCCTGTGCGGTCGCCTCTGCAAGGGCGGCGGGATGGCTTATGCACAGGGGTGTCAGGTGCCCGTAGGCTTGTCCCCGTTTGCCGTGGAGCGGGCTGTGGACAAGCCTTGGGCAGTTGGCTGCAGCCCTTGCGGGGCGTGGCCTGCAGACTTTTGTGCAATAAATGATCAGCCCCTGTGGGGTTATGCACCCGAGCACTGCATGGCCCTGTGGATAAGCTCTGGAGTCCTGTCTGCAGCCCAGTCGTGGCGCGGCCTGGCGCGAATTGGTTGATTTTTGCACAGTCAGAGGTGCAGGCCTTGTGGACAAGCAACGGCCAGGTGCGGTGTGCGTGCCAGACTTCTGTCCACAGCGCAGGTGGACGAGGGTGTGGACAAACTGCGCACACCTTGCGCCAGGCCGCGCCAGCCGTGGCTTGCAGGGGTCTGCTCAATAAATGATCAGGCTGGAGCAGGCGACTGGTGGCGGCCGTTGTCCACTGTTGCCGGGGATCAGCCTGTGGACAAGCTCGGGATGGATCGCTGTAGGGGCTGCCTGCCGTGGTCTGCCGCGCTGCTGATGCTTTTTTGCACAGCGCTACCAGGGACGCAGCGCGGGCTCGTCGAGCGCTGCATGTTGTGCCTGCAGGATGTCCAGCTGCTCCTGCCAGTAGCCGGCGCTGGCGAACCAGGGGAAGCTGGCCGGGAAGGCCGGATCATCCCAGCGCTGGGCAAGCCAGGCGCTGTAGTGGATCAGCCGCAGGCTGCGCAGCGCCTCGATCAGTGCCAGCTCGCCGGGGGCAAAATCGTGAAACTCCCGATAGCCCTCGAGCAGTTCGCCCAGCTGGCGCTGGCGCTCGTGCCGCTCGCCACTCAGCAGCATCCACAGATCCTGCACCGCAGGTCCCATGCGGCAATCGTCCAGATCGACCATATGCAGCTGCTCGTCCCGCAGCAGCAGGTTGCCCGGATGGCAGTCGCCGTGCAGGCGGATGGGCTTGAAGGCGGTGGCCTCCAGCTGCGCTTCGACCCGCTGCAGCAGGTCATGGGCGCAGGCCAGATAGTCGCTGCGCAGCGTGCCGTCGAGGCCTGGCTGCTGCTCGAGCACCGCCAGCGCCGGCCAGCCCAGCGTGGCGACATCCAGCCTCGGGCGATGCCGGAACGGCCGGCAGGCACCGACCCCATGCAGGCGGCCGAGCAGCTGACCGATCCGATACAGCTGCTCGCCATCCCCGG
Organism: uncultured Pseudomonas sp.; assembly: GCA_964517735.1. GTDB lineage: Bacteria > Pseudomonadota > Gammaproteobacteria > Pseudomonadales > Pseudomonadaceae > Geopseudomonas. The sequence goes on along the minus strand of CAZFFB010000210.1, from coordinate 2,468 downwards.
GCTCCGGCGCATGGCCGCCGCGACGGGGAAACAGCGCAAAGCGCCAGCCAGCGTGCTGGAACAGGCTCTCGCCCTCGATGCACAGCGGAGCGATCAGCGGGATCTCGGCCGCGGCAGCTTCCAGGGCAAAGGCGTGCTCCTCGCGAATCTGCGCATCGCTCCAGCGGGCGGGGCGGTAGAACTTGGCGATCAGCGGCGGTGCGTCCTCGATGCCCACCTGAAAGACCCGGTTTTCGAAGCTGTTCAGTGCCATGACCCGGGCATCGCTGCGCAGGCCCAGGCTTTCCACGGCATCGAGCACGCGGTCGGGGGTCAGATGATCGAACGGATGGGACATGGCGCAGCTCCTGGACGGTGGCGGCGAGTCTGCCATGTTCCGCGCCGGGCGGCGGCGTTTTCCACGCCGACGCCGCGGGCTAGTCCGGCAGCGGCGCGGCGGCCGGTGCCGGGGTGCGCGCCAGGCAATACAGATCGACCCGTGCCGCGCCGGCTTCGCGCAGCAGCTGCGCCAGCGCATTGGCGGTGGCGCCGGTGGTCAGTACATCATCGACCAGCGCCAGATGGGCACCGACCAGCGCGGCGGGCCGGCGCAGGGCAAAGGCCTGACGCAGATTGCTCTGCCGGGCCGCGGCATCCAGCTGTTGCTGGGCGGTCGTGTGGCGGATGCGCTGCAGGTTTTCGGTATCGACCGGCAGCGCGCAGGCCTTGCCCAGCCACTGGGCGAGCAGGGCCGCCTGGTTGAAGCCGCGCTGGCGCAGCCGTTTATCGGCCAGCGGCACCGGCAGCAGGCAGTCAGGGCGCGGCAGGCCATTCTGCCAGGCATGGCTCATATGCTCGGCCAGCAACGCGGCCAGCAGGCGGCCCAGCGGCCAGGCCTGCTGGTGCTTGAAGCGGATGATCAGGCTGTCCAGCGGGAAGGCGTAGCGCCAGGGGGTCTCGACCCGGCTGAAGGCGGGTGTGCGCAGCTGGCAGCGGCCGCACAGCGCATCGGGGTGGCGGGCATCGGCCAGCGGCTCGGCACAGATCGCGCAGCGGTTGCCCAGCCAGGGCAGATCATGCAGACAGCCCTCGCACAGGGCATGCGAGGTATCGGCGGGGGATGTGCAGAGCAGGCAGCGGCGCGGGCCTGCCCACCGCCAGCGCGCGTCTTTTTGGATGTTTTTTATCCACCTGTTGACCATGTTGCGCTCCCTGCGTTGACAAGATGCCCCAAGCCTTTCAAAGATGTTGCGATCACGGCTGCCGCTCACTCTAGCAGCCACTCACCCCAGGACATCGCCGATGACTCCCATGCTTGCCCTGCGTCACGACTGGACCCTCGACGAGGTCCGCGCCCTGTTCACCCAGCCGTTCAACGACCTGATCTTCCAGGCCCAGGGCGTGCACCGCCAGCACTTCAATGCCAACGAGGTGCAGGTGTCGACCCTGTTGTCGATCAAGACCGGCGCCTGTCCGGAAGACTGCAAGTACTGCCCGCAGTCCGGCCACTACAACACCGGCCTGGATAAAGAGAAGCTGATGGAGGTGCAGAAGGTGCTCAAGGCCGCCGCCGAGGCCAAGGCGATCGGCTCGACGCGCTTTTGCATGGGCGCGGCGTGGAAGCACCCGTCGGCCAAGGACATGCCCTACGTGCTGGAGATGGTCAGGGGCGTCAAGGCGCTGGGCCTGGAGACCTGCATGACCCTCGGCACCCTCGATGCCGAGCAGACCATGGCGCTGGCCGACGCCGGTCTCGACTACTACAACCACAACCTCGACACCTCGCCGGAGTTCTACGGCAACATCATCACCACCCGCACCTACAGCGAGCGCCTGCAGACCCTGTCCTACGTGCGCGAGGCGGGGATGAAGATCTGCTCCGGCGGCATCCTCGGCATGGGCGAGTCGCTGGATGACCGCCTGGGCCTCTTGATCCAGCTGGCCAACCTGCCGGAGCACCCGGAGTCGGTGCCGATCAACATGCTGGTCAAGGTCGAGGGCACCCCGCTGGCGAACGCCGAGGACGTCGACCCGTTCGACTTCATCCGCACCCTGGCGGTGGCGCGCATCCTCATGCCGCACTCCCATGTACGGCTGTCCGCCGGTCGCGAGCAGATGAACGAGCAGATGCAGGCGCTGGCCTTCCTCGCCGGCGCCAACTCGATCTTCTACGGCGAGAAGCTCTTGACCACCGGCAACCCGGAAGCCGAGCGCGACAGGCGCCTGTTCCAGCGCCTCGGCATCAAGCCGGAAGCGCGCGAGGAGCACGCCGACGAGGTGCACCAGGCGGCCATCGAGCAGGCGCTGGTCGAGCAGCGCAGCAGCGCGTTGTTCCACGACGCCGCCGCTTCGGCCTGAGCCGGACAGCGCCCTCTCCCGCTGGCGGGAGAGGGTCGGGGTGAAGGTGGTTCGCCATGCCCCTCACCCCCGGCCCCTCTCCCCGGCGGGGAGAGGGGAGACGCAACCCCAGCCTGCGAATGCCCATGACC
>CAZFFB010000209.1:0-4307 GCA_964517735.1 uncultured Pseudomonas sp. | reverse complement strand
CTGATCCGCAGCCTGCGCCGCAAGCTGGGGCGCAGCGTGATCGAAACCCGCCGCGGACAGGGCTATCGCTATACCGGCATGGCGGATGCATCGGCATGAGGTCAATCCAGCGCCGGCTGGGCACGGGGCTTGTGGGTATCCTGCTGCTGAGTGGCCTGCTGCTGCTGCAAGGCAGCCTGTGGCTGCTGGACAGCGGCTTGCGGCGCTACCACGCGGCCCTGCTCGAAGAAGAGGCGCAGGGTCTTTTGGCCGCACTGGTGCGCGGCCCGGGCGGGCTGCAGCTCGATGAGAGCCGCCTGGCGCCGGCTTTTCAGCGCGCCTATTCCGGGCGTTACTTTCGTATCGACTTTGAGCAAACGCGCTGGCGCTCGCGTTCGCTGTGGGACAGTGAGCTGCCAAGACCTGTCAGCGCCGGCTTGCAGTCCGCGCTGCAGGCCGGGGTAATCGACCAGCAGCTGCTGGTATTTCGCGGCGATTATCAGCGCTTCTCCCAGCGTCTGAGCATCACGGTTGCCAGCGACTACACGCCGGTACTCGATCAGTTTTCCCGTATCCGCTGGCTGGCGGCGCTGCTGGGCAGCGCTGCACTGCTGCTGACCTTGTTGCTGCAATGGCTGAGCGTGCGCCGTGCCTTGCGGCCTTTGGAGCAGGTGCAGGCGCAGATTGCCGAGCTGCAGGCCGGTCGTCTGACCCAGCTGGACGAGCGGGTGCCTGCTGAGCTGGCGCCGCTGGTTGGGCAGATTAATCACCTGCTGGGGCACACCGCCCAGACCTTGCAACGCTCGCGCCATGCGCTGGGCAACCTCGGGCATGCCCTGAAGACCCCCCTGGCGGTGCTGTTCAACCTGCTCGAACGTGACGAGCTGCGTCGTGAGCCTGCGCTTCGCGCGGCACTGCGTGCGCCACTGCGCCAGATCGAGCAGCGGCTGGCCCGCGAGCTTGGCCGTGCCCGGCTGGCCGGCGAGGCGCTGCCGGGTGCCCACTTTGACTGCGACCGCGAGCTGCCGGCCCTCTGCCGCACCCTGGCGCAGCTGCATCCCCATGTCGACATTCACTGGCAAGCGCCGCCCGGGCTGCACATTCCCCGCGATCGTGAAGATCTGCTGGAGCTTCTGGGCAACCTTCTGGACAACGCCTGCAAATGGGCCGACAGCCAGGTGCTGGCCAGTGCCGGCGAGGAGGCCGGGGGCTACTGGCTGGCGGTCGAGGACGATGGCCCGGGTATTGAACCGGCGCGCCGTAGCCAAGTGATCGCCCGTGGCCAGCGCCTGGACGAGCAGGTCGAAGGCCATGGGCTGGGGCTGGCCATCGTGCGGGATATTGCGCAAGCCTGTGGCGGCACCCTGCAGCTGGATGAGAGCCCCACGCTGGGGGGGCTGTGTGCACGGGTCTGGCTGCCGGGTACAGGATCACTCCGGCCACACTGAGTGTCGGTGCCCTGAATCATCGCAGGGTGCCGGACGTTCTCCGGCTGCCTCTGCCCGTCTTCGGCCCATGCCAGGGCGCTTGTGTTTATTGCAGTGACTTGCGCAGCCGCCCCAGCGCGGCGGCGAAGAACAGCGCGCCGATACCGGCCAGCGCGAGCAGCTGCGGCCAGACAATCTCCAGCCCCGCGCCACGGAACAGGATGGCCTGGGCGAGCTGGACGAAGTGGGTTGTCGGTGCCACCAGCATCACCTGCTGCACCAGTGCGGGCATGCTCTCGCGGGGGGTGACGCCACCAGAGAGGATCTGCAGCGGCATCAGCACGAGGATCACCAAAAGGCCCAGCTGCGGCATTGAGCGCGCGACGGTGCCGAAGAAGATGCCCATCGAGGTGGCGGCGAACAGGTGAACTGCGCTGCCGGCGGCGAACAGCGCCAGTGAGCCCTGTAGCGGCACGCCCAGCCAGCCGCCGACCACACCCTGCAGAGAGAGGATCGCCGCGCTCAGCACCACCAGGCCCATCGCCCAGACCTTGCCGAGCATGATCTCCAGCGGCGTGACCGGCATCACCAGCAGATGCTCGATGGTGCCATGCTCGCGCTCGCGGATCAGCGCGGCACCGGTGAGGATGATTGCCAGCATGGTGATCTGGTTGATCACCTCGTTGACGGCACCGAACCAGACGCGCACCAGGTTGGGGTTGAAGGCCATGCGGATCACCGCGTCCACCGCCTGCGGCGCGCTGCTGCGCTGGCGCTGCACGAAGGCGGCGGTCTCGGCGGCAATGATCTGCTGGATGTGCCCGGCGCCGGTGAATGCCTGACTGACCTGGGTGGCATCGACGTTAAGCTGCAGGCTGGGGCTGCGCCCGGCCAGCAGGTCGGCCTGGAAGTTCGGCGGGATATTCAGGGTAAAGGTGTAGCGCCCGGCGTCCATGCCGCGGTCCATCATGGCGTGGTCGATGTGCGCAGGCGGCATGAAGTAGGGCATCTGCAGGCCATCGAGGATCCGCGCCGACACCTGCGAGCGGTCCTCGTCGACCACCGCGACGCTGGCGCGGTGCGGCGCCTCGGGCAGCGCGGTGGCGCTGGAGTAGATGGCCAGGGTGAAGGCGTAGACGATCAGCGTCACCAGCGCCGGGTCGCGGTACAGGCTGCGCAGTTCCTTGAGGCCGAGCTGGAGGATGTTGCCGAGGGCGCGCATGTCACTTCTCCTGCTTGCGCAGGCCGGCGACGCTGATCAGGGTCAGCACCGGAATGGCCGCCAGCATGGGCAACAGGTAGGGCCACAGCTCGGCCAGCCCGAGCGCCTTGGAGAACACCCCGCGGCTGACGATCAGGAAGTGGCTGGTGGGGTAGAGCTGGGCAATCACGGCGCTCGGGCCTTCCAGTGCCGAGACCGGGTGGGTCAGCCCGGAGAACTGGATGGCCGGCAGCAGGGTGGCGATGGCGGTGCCGAAGATCGCCGCGATCTGGCTGCGCAGGATCGACGACATCAACAGGCCCAGGCCGGTGGCGCAGGTGACGTAGAGCAGCGCGCCGAGGCACAGGGCGAGCAGGCTGCCCTTGACCGGGATGCCGAAGACGAACACCGCGAGCAGCACCAGGGTGAGAAAGTTGATCATCCCCAGGCCGATGTAGGGCAGCTGCTTGCCGAGCAGGAACTCCAGGCGGGTCACCGGAGTGACGTAGAAGTTGGTGATCGAGCCGAGTTCCTTCTCGCGCACCACGCCCAGGGCGGTGAGCATCGCCGGGATCATCATCAGCAGGATCGGGATCATCGCCGGCACCATCGCCGGCAGGCTCTGCACGTCGGGGTTGTAGCGGTAGCGGAGCGCCACATCGACCAGCGGCGTGGCGTCCACCCCGGCGCGACGCGCCAGCTCCTGCAGGTGGCTGGCGTGGATGCCCTGCACGTAGCCCTTGATGGTGTCGGCGCGCATCGGCATGGCGCCGTCGATCCAGAAGGCGATCTGCGGGGCGGCGCCGCGCTTGAGGTCGCGGGCGAAGTTCGGCGGGATCTCGATGGCCAGGCTGATCTCGCCGCTGCGCAGGCGACGGTCCAGCTCGGCGTGGTCGGCGATGGGCGCCCGCTCGGTGAAATAGCGCGAGCCGGCGATGTCCAGCAGATAGGCCTGGCTGCTGGTGGTCTGGTCGCGATCCAGCACCGCGTAGGTGAGGTTCTCCACGTCGTAGCTGACTCCGTAGCCCATGATGAACATCAGCAGCACGGTGCCGAGCATCGCCAGGGTGGCGCGCACCGGGTCGCGGCGCAGCTCCATGGACTCGCGGCGGCTGTAGCTGAGCAGGCGGCGCAGGCTGAAGCGGGCGTGGGGCGCGGCGTGGCTGCTGGCGGCGGGCGGGGTGTCCGCGGCGTGGCCGGCTGGCGTCTCGACGGCGCCGCCGTCGGCCTCGGCCACGGCGTCGCGCAGGTAGGCGATGAAGGTGCTTTCCAGGTCCGGCAGGCCGCGCTTGTCGATCAGCGCCTGCGGGGTGTCGCTGTCCAGCACGCGGCCGGCGTGCATCAGCGAGATGCGGTCGCAGCGCAGCGCCTCGTTCATGAAGTGGGTGGAGATGAAAATGGTCACGCCGTCCTCGCGCGACAGCTGCACCAGCAGCTCCCAGAAGCCGTCGCGGGCCACCGGGTCGACCCCCGAGGTGGGTTCGTCGAGGATCAGGATTTCCGGGCGGTGGATCACCGCCACCGCCAGCGACAGACGCTGGCGCACGCCCAGCGGCAGGCGTTCGGGCAGGCTGTCCACCTCGTCGGCCAGCTCGAAGCGTTCGAGCATCTCCCGGATGCGCGCCGCGCGGGCGGGGGCGGGGGGGGGGGGCAGCCGGGCGGGGGGGGGGGGGGGGGGGCGCACGCGGGGCGCCGCGGCC
>CAZFFB010000208.1:0-4311 GCA_964517735.1 uncultured Pseudomonas sp. | reverse complement strand
GGACGCCGGGCTTGCCGTCCAGGACGCCCAGCCGGCCCTCAAGCCGCCGCCGATGTACAAGGTCCTGCTGCTCAATGACGACTACACCCCGATGGATTTTGTGGTCGAGGTGCTTGAAATGTTCTTCGTGATGGACCGCGAAACGGCCACCCGCATCATGCTGGCGGTCCATACCGAAGGCCGGGCTGTATGTGGTATCTATACCCGTGACATCGCGCAGACCAAAGCCATGCAGGTCAACCAGTACGCCCGCGAGTGCCAGCACCCGCTGCTCTGCGAGATCGAGCAAGACGACTGATCAGGGCTCCAGAGCTCTAGGGCATGAGGTGAATCCATGTTGAATCGCGAACTCGAAGTGACCCTCAATCTGGCCTTCAAGGATGCTCGGACCAAACGGCATGAATTCATGACCGTCGAGCACCTCTTGCTGGCTCTTCTCGACAATGGTGCCGCCGCTACCGTGCTGCGGGCTTGTGGCGCCGACATGGAACGCCTGCGCCGTGAGCTGCGCGACTTTGTCGACAGCGCCACACCGCTGATTCCTGAAGCGGATGAGGTGCGAGAAACCCAGCCGACCCTGGGGTTCCAGCGTGTGCTGCAACGCGCTGTCTTCCATGTACAGAGCTCCGGCAAGCAGGAGGTCACCGGTGCCAATGTGCTGGTGGCGATCTTCAGCGAGCAGGAGAGCCATGCGGTCTACCTGCTGCGCAAGCAGGACATCGCCCGGGTCGATCTGGTCAACTTCATCTCCCACGGCATTGCCAAGGTGCAGGAGGAGGACTCCGCTGCACGTGAGCAGGACAATGCGGATGAAGAGTCCCCGGAGGCGGCCGCCAGTCGCAATGCGCTGGACGCCTATGCCAGCAACCTCAACGAGCTGGCCCGTCAGGGACGCATCGATCCGCTGGTCGGGCGTGATCAGGAGGTCGAGCGGGTGGCACAGATTCTCGCTCGCCGGCGCAAGAACAACCCGCTGCTGGTCGGTGAGGCCGGGGTTGGCAAGACGGCGATTGCCGAAGGACTGGCCAAGCGGATTGTCGATGGCCTGGTGCCTGACCTGCTGGCCGAGAGCGTGGTCTACTCACTGGATCTGGGTGCGTTGCTGGCCGGTACCAAGTACCGCGGCGACTTCGAGAAGCGCTTCAAGGCACTGCTGGGCGAGCTGCGTCGCCGGCCCCATGCCATTTTGTTTATCGACGAGATCCACACCATCATCGGTGCCGGCGCCGCCTCAGGCGGTGTCATGGATGCGTCCAACCTGCTCAAGCCGCTGCTGTCCTCGGGCGAGATGCGCTGCATCGGCTCCACCACCTTCCAGGAGTTTCGCGGCATCTTCGAGAAGGACCGCGCGCTGGCGCGGCGCTTCCAGAAGGTCGATGTGCTCGAACCTTCGGTAGAGGATACCTTCGGCATCCTCAAGGGGCTGAAGAGCCGTTTCGAGCAGCATCACGCCATCACCTACACAGACGAAGCGCTGCGCGCAGCGGCAGAACTGGCCGCCCGTTACATCAATGATCGGCACATGCCGGACAAGGCCATTGATGTGATCGACGAGGCCGGCGCCCGCCAGCGCCTGCTGCCGGCCGAGCAGCGTGCCGCCTGCATTGATGTGGCGCAGATCGAGGATATCGTCGCCAAGATTGCGCGAATTCCTCCCAAGCACGTCACAACCTCCGACAAGGAGCTGCTGCGCAACCTCGAGCGTGACCTCAAGCTGACCGTGTTCGGCCAGAACGACGCCATCGATGCGCTCTCCACCGCGATCAAGCTGTCGCGGGCCGGACTCAAGGCACCGGACAAGCCGGTCGGCTCCTTCCTGTTTGCCGGCCCCACCGGGGTGGGCAAGACCGAGGTGGCTCGTCAGCTGTCCAAGGCGCTGGGGGTCGAGCTGGTGCGCTTTGACATGTCCGAGTACATGGAGCGGCATACCGTATCGCGGCTGATCGGTGCGCCACCTGGCTACGTCGGCTTCGATCAGGGCGGGCTGCTCACCGAGGCGATCACCAAGACGCCCCACTGCGTGCTGCTGCTCGATGAGATCGAGAAGGCCCATCCGGAGGTCTTCAACCTGCTGCTGCAGGTGATGGACCATGGCACGCTGACCGATAACAACGGGCGCAAGGCCGATTTTCGCAGCGTGATCCTAATCATGACCACCAACGCCGGCGCCGAGACCGCCGCACGGGCCTCGATCGGATTCACCCGCCAGGATCATTCCAGTGATGCCATGGAGGTGATCCGCAAGAGCTTCACCCCGGAGTTTCGTAACCGGCTGGACGCCATCATCCAGTTTGGTCGGCTCGATCACGGCATCATCAAGAGTGTGGTGGACAAGTTCCTTACCGAGCTGCAGGCCCAGCTCGAGGACAAGCGCGTGCAGCTTGAGGTCAGCGAGGCGGCACGCAGCTGGCTGGCCGAGCGCGGCTATGATGAGCAGATGGGCGCCAGGCCAATGGCCAGGCTGATCCAGGAGCGCATCAAGCGTCCGCTGGCCGAGCAGATCCTGTTCGGTGAGCTGGCCGAGCAGGGCGGCACGGTGCACATCGATGCCCGTGGTGGTGAGCTGGTCTTTGACTACGAAGTGGTCGCTGAACCTGCTTGAGCCCCTGGCACCACAAAGCAAAAGCCCGGCGATTGCCGGGCTTTTGCTTTGTATGCATTGAGCGTGGTGCGATCAGCGGGCGCGGTAGGTGATGCGACCCTTGCTGAGATCGTAAGGTGTCAGCTCGACACGCACCTTGTCGCCCGTGAGGATTCGGATGTAATTCTTGCGCATCTTGCCGGAGATATGCGCGGTAACGACGTGCCCGTTTTCCAACTCCACGCGGAACATGGTGTTGGGCAGGGTGTCGACGACAGTGCCTTCCATTTCGAAGCTGTCTTCTTTCGACATGCGGTAAAGCCCTCAATTACTTTAAGATGGCCCGTGGATAGAATCGGGCAAAAACGGGGAATATTGTGCCCGAAAAGCCCGATCAGCGCCAAGGGTGTGTGGCGACATGTGTCACCGCTGAGGGTGCAGGGCGCCTGCATTCAGGATGGTTTAAGTTCGATGCGCAAGGCTTGTGCTCGTGAACTGTTGCCCATCTCTGGAGTATGCAATGAAAAAGACCTTGCTGACCCTCTCGACCGTAGCCTGTCTTGCCTTGCTGCCGTCTCTGAGTCAGGCCCGCGACCTGGGTCCCGACGCGGCTGTGCGCCTGCGCGATGCGGGCCGCATTCTGCCCTTCGAGCAGCTCAATGCCACCGCACTGGCCCAGCATCCGGGCGCGGCGATTGCCGAGACGGAGCTGGAGGAAGAATATGGTCGCTATATCTACCAGCTCGAGCTGCGTGATCCGCAAGGGGTGTCGTGGGATCTGGAGCTGGATGCCACGACCGGCCAGATCCTCAAGAACCATCAGGACGATTGACGATTGATGACGCGCCTGCTCTGCCTGCTATTACCACTGCTGCTGTGTGGCCACGCCCTGGCCCGTGACCTGAGTCAGGACGAGGCTCTGCGCCTTCGTGAGCGGGGCATTATCGTCCCGCTGGCGCAGGTGCTGGCGCAGGCTGATCAGCGCTATCCCGCCTCGCGCCTGCTGGAAGCCGAGCTTGAGGAGGATGACGATCAGTATGTCTACGAGATTGAGCTGCTGACCCGTGAGGGCCAGGTGCGTGAGCTCGAGTTCGATGCGGCCACCGGCCGTCTGATCAAGGACGAGGAGGAGGACTGATGCGTCTGCTGCTGGTGGAGGACAGCGTGGCCCTGGCTGACGAGCTGCTGGCCGATCTGGCCCGTCAGGGCTATGCGGTGGACTGGCTGGCCGATGGCCGTGACGCGCTGGTGCAAGGAGCTATCGAGCCTTATGACCTGATCGTGCTTGATCTGGGGCTGCCGGGCATGCCAGGCCTTGAAGTCCTGCAGCGCTGGCGCGCCGATGGCTTGCATACCCCTGTGCTGATCCTCACCGCCCGTGCCAGCTGGGCCGAGCGCATCGAAGGACTCAAGGCGGGCGCTGATGATTATCTCAGCAAGCCCTTCCATCCTGAGGAGCTGGCGCTACGTATCCAGGCCCTGCTGCGCCGTGCCCACGGACTGGCCAACCAGAACGAGCTGAGCGCCGCCGGGCTGGTGCTGGATGAGGCACGCCAGTGCGTGCGCCGCGGCAGCGAGGAGGTCAGCCTCAGCGGGGCAGAGTTTCGTCTCCTGCGCTACTTCATGCTGCATGCCGGGCAGATCCTCTCCAAGAGTCAGCTCAATGATCATCTCTATGATGGCGAGAGCGAGCGCGAGTCGAATGTCATCGAAGTACACGTCAACCACCT
>CAZFFB010000207.1:0-4328 GCA_964517735.1 uncultured Pseudomonas sp. | reverse complement strand
CGTCTCAGCGCTTCACGCAGGCAAACAGCGCATTGCCGGAGCGGCCATCCCAGGGGACCAGCTTCTGGTAGTCGTGCTCGAACACATGCACCTCGAAATACGGTGCCAGCAGCGCCTGCAGTTCGTCGAAGTCCACCGCGACCATCGGATGCTCGTCGTGCCAGACCTGGGTCTGCTCGGCCACGCGGCGCTCGATACACAGGCGCAGGGTCTGGCGCTCACCCGCGCCGCTGTAGTGCCAGCCGGAGCTGAAGCTGAACAGGCCATCGGCATGTTGGGCGCTGTGGGTCATGCAGGAGGCATTGTCGATGCGCCGCTTGTCGACGGCGTTGAAGCAGAACAGCCCCTCCTGAGCCAGGGCGCGGTGCACGCTGGCCAGACAGGCCGCCAGCGCCTCAAGGGCACCACTGTAGTGGATCGAGTAGAGGAAGCAGGTGATCAGATCCTGCGGCTCGCTAATGCTGAAGGCGCACATGTCCTGACGAGAGAACTGCGCCTGTGGGCAGCGCTGTGCGGCGCGGTCGAGCATCGGCTGATTGAGGTCAAGGCCGCTGCTGACGTAGCCGGCATCGATGAAATGGTGCATATGCGGGCCGGTGCCGCAGGCCAGATCGAGGTGGCGGCGTCCGCCATTACCGAACAGCTGCTGCAGGCGCTGCACGCAGTGACTCTGCGCCGGGTAGTCGATGTCGGCGCACATCAGGTCGTAGTAACCGGACAAATCGTTATAAAGGGTGGTGCCGGTCATGGGGTGAGTTCCAAGCGGGTGGAGAAACACATCATAGCGGCCGGACTTGCGCCTGGGCGAATTGCACGGTCAGCCGCTTCACCGTTCAGCACCCCTTGGGCGGGGTCGGGGCACTCCCTCAGCCGCCCTGCAGATTCACCAGTACAAAGCCGCAGACAATGCCAGCCAGCGCGATCAGCCAGCCGATGCGATAGCCTTGATTCTTGAGGGCGCGGCGGGCGGGGTCGATGGGCTTTTTCTTTCTCACGGGATCACCTGTGTCAGGGGGCAAAGGGCAAGCACTGGAGTGCGCGCGCGTTGCAGGCCGAGGGGCCTGGACGGTCAGGCGGTCTTTTTAGGGAGGTTGTCACGGCTTGTCCAGCCCTGCGCGATGATCGAGGCAATGGGCGCCTGTGCATCCGGGGTCAACGGGCTGGCGGGCGGCCAGATGAACGAAGGGGAGCCCATGGGCTCCCCTTCGAAAATGGCGTCTGGTTTTTCTTGTTGTTCTGCCGGGCCTGTTATTTTTGTTATCGGTCCGATTGGGTGTGCGGCCCATGCTCCTACGGGGAGCGTCTCGCACAAACGGATTCCTTTAGATGCTGACGTTGCCGTCATCGTGCACTACTGACCGGTACTGGCGCTGCTTCTGAGCAGTTTTATCGCTCTCGGGCCGGTCGGGAGATTCCTTTCGGGCAACTCCTCTCCAAAAGAATCAGTTTGCTACGTCGCCTGCTGTTGTTTTTGTTGTTAAGGCTTCGTGACATGTTGTTCTTGTTATGCCAGCAACACAGCAGATAGCGTGCCAGAAAATAAAAATACCTTTAAAAACAGCAGGTTAAGACAGTGAAGATCAACTCAGGCGCTGACTGGTGCCCCGCCGCTTCGTTACCGGCACACCCAGATCGGTTACCGCGACGCCAATATCGGTAACACCGGCCGACCGGGTAACAACGCCAAGGCACGCGCCACAGCACGCTCACGGAGCTCCGAACAGTGCGCTCCAGTAGATACCCGCATCACTTTGCGGATCGATGGCATAGGCTGCGCCCAGCTCGCGGAACTGGGCATTCATCAGATTGGCACAATGGGCGGGGCTGGCCAGCCAGCCGCTCAGTACGCGTGCCGGGGTATCCAGCGCTGCCGCGAGGTTTTCCCCCACCGGCTGCCCGCCATAACCGGCCAGCTCGGCGCGATCGCTCGGGGTATAGCCATCACGGTCGACATGGGCAAAGAAGTTGCCATTGGCCATCGCCCGGCTGTGGCACTCGGCCAGCTCGCCCAGCAGCGGATTCCAGCTCAGGGGCTGGGCAGCCGGATACTCGCGCTCGCCACAGCGGCGTGGCAGGGCACGGGCCGCATTGATGCCTTCAAGCAACTTCTGCCCCTCGCTCTGCCAGTCCGCCAGCCCTGCAGTCAGCAGGGGGCGCGCCAGCACGATACGCCATTCGCGTCCGGTCTGACGGATGCCCACCTGCACGAAGCGCGCATCGAGCAGCGTGCTGCAATAGTGCGCCTGCAGCAGAGCCATTGCGGCCGGTGCCTCCCGCGGCCCGGAGAGGCGGATCGACTGGGCGTGCGCCATCGGGTAACCCGCGACAACCAGCGCCTGCTGAAGCTCAGCCCCCTCGGGCAGCACCAGGCGCGGATCAGCGACCAGCGGCGGCAGCTCGCCCAGCGCCTCGCCGGCGCAGGCCTGGGGCGTGCTGCGGTAATGGTTGATGGCCTCGAGCAGTGCGCGATCTTCACTGCCCTGCACGGCAACAGCGGCCAGAGCAGCGCTCAGGCCGCCCAGCAGGGGCAATACACGGAGAAGGCGGAACATGGGGGACTCCTGAACAGTCGGTCAGCGTCCATCATGCCGGGTCGCTGCGCCCTCGGGCAGAGGACATGTGATCGCACTGCCCGACGGTCATCGCAAGCCCCGCAGACGCAGGCGGGTGATCAGCAAGGCCTCTGGGCACCCGTCCAGGTGCTGATTATGATCGGTCCATGAACACCACCACACTCCCACCCCTGCGCCAGCCCTGCCCGCCCGCACTCTGCACCTGCGGGCACCGGGCGTTGCGCGAGGATCATGCCGCCGACCAGCGCATCCTGCGTCTGACTCGCCACGAGGAACAGCGCCTGCTGGCGCGTCTGCAGGCGCTGCGCGACGTTGACGATCTGCAGCACATCCGTCAGCGCATGCAGGCCCAGCTGGGCATTGAGCTGCTGCTCTCTCCCGGCCCGCATGAGGTGCGCAGCGCGCGAGGGCTGCAGATCGATTTCACGGCGCAACCTGGGCTGTGCCGCAAGACGCGGCGGGCGATTGCCAGTACATTGCGCCGCACCTTCGAGCAGAACCCGCCCCTGCTCTGGCGCCTTCTGGACAGCTTCGATCTGCTCGGCGGCTGAGGGCTCAGCGACGCGGGCGACGATAGACCACGCCACAGGCGTGCTTGAGCGCTGATTCCGCAAAGTAAACCTGATGCTGGATATTCATGTGCGTTACCTCTGCCAGGAAAAATGTCGCGGCTGCGACCTGGCACCATGTTCGGCGCAAGAGCCGGCCAAGGGAAATCGACAGCGCATATCGCGGCCATTGGGCAGAGTGATGGAACCGCAGCCACCCGCAAGCCGCCTGCAGGCAGGTACAATATGCGCCCTGTTTCACAGCGCCCGCGAGCCCGCCCCATGTCACTGCCCAAACATCACCTGGAACTGCTCAGCCCCGCGCGGGATGTCTCCATCGCCAAGGAGGCCATCCTGCATGGTGCCGATGCCGTGTACATCGGCGGCCCCAGCTTCGGTGCCCGGCATAATGCCGAGAACAGCGTGGCGGAAATCGCCGAGCTGGTGAAGTTCGCCCACCTGTTCCATGCGCGGGTGTTCGTCACCCTCAACACCATCCTCCACGACGACGAGCTGGAGGCGGCGCGCACGCTGATCCACGCACTGTACGACGCCGGGGTCGATGCGCTGATCGTGCAGGACATGGGGATCATGGAGCTGGATATCCCGCCCATCGAGATCCACGCCAGCACCCAGACCGACATCCGCAGTCTGGAGAAGGCGAAATTCCTTGCCGATGCCGGCTTCTCCCAGCTGGTGCTGGCCCGCGAGCTGAACCTTGCGGAAATCCGCGAGATCAGCGCCAATGTCGACGCCACCGTGGAGTTCTTCATCCACGGCGCGCTGTGCGTGGCCTTCTCCGGGCAGTGCTACATCTCCCACGCGCAGACCGGGCGCAGCGCCAACCGCGGCGACTGCTCGCAGGCCTGCCGCCTGCCCTACACCCTCAAGGACGAGAGCGGCGCGGTGGTGGCCTTCGAGAAGCACCTGCTGTCGATGAAGGACAACAACCAGCGCGCCAACCTGCGCGCGCTGATCGACGCCGGCATCCGCTCGTTCAAGATCGAGGGCCGCTACAAGGATGTCGGCTACGTCAAGAACATCACCGCCTACTACCGCCAGCGCCTCGACGAGATCCTCGCCGACCGCCCGGACCTGGCGCGCGCCTCCAGCGGGCGCACCGAGCACTTCTTCGTGCCCGACCCGGACAAGACCTTCCACCGCGGCAGCACCGACTACTTCGTCAACGACCGCCTGGTCGACATCG
>CAZFFB010000206.1:2493-4345 GCA_964517735.1 uncultured Pseudomonas sp. | reverse complement strand
AAGATCAGGCTGGCACGGTTCAGCTCGAGCACCTGGGCACTGACCTGCAGCGCATCATCAAGACGGGCCGGCGCCAGGTAACGGGCATCGAGCGAATGCACCACGAACAGGATGTTCTCCTGCGCCAGTTGCGATTGCACGACACCCAGCGCCCGCAGCCACTCGCTGCGTGCGCGCTCCATGAACTTGAGGTAGTTGACGTAGTAGACGACGCCACCGGCGTCGGTGTCTTCGTAATAGACCCGGCACAGGTGACTGAAGGGCTGACCCTGATCTTGCGCGCGCATACTCTATTCTCGGCTTGTCGGCTTGCCAACGGGCTGGCCAAGTATTTTTGTTTCAGTCGACATCCCCACGAAAAGCCTCCGCCAGAGGCTCACCCAGACGCCCCGGCACATCGAGGCCAAAGTGCAGATAGGCGTGTCGGGTCACCACCCTTCCCCGCGGGGTGCGCATGATATAGCCCTGCTGGATCAGGTAGGGCTCGAGCACATCCTCGATGGTGTGGCGCTCCTCGCCGATCGCTGCCGACAGGTTGTCCAGCCCCACAGGACCACCGTCGAACTTGTCGATCATGGTCAGCAGCAGGCGGCGGTCCTGATGGTCGAAACCGTGGGCATCGATGTCCAGCATGTCCAGCGCACGGTCGGCGATATGCCGGCTGATCACCCCCTGGCCGCGCACCTCGGCGTAGTCGCGCACCCGGCGCAGCAGGCGGTTGGCGATGCGTGGCGTGCCACGGGCGCGGCGGGCGATCTCGAAGGCGCCCTCAGGGTCCGTGGGCAGCCCGAGGATGCCGGCCGAGCGGCTGACGATGGTCGCCAGATCCTCCACCCCATAAAACTCCAGACGCTGGATGATACCAAAGCGGTCGCGCAGCGGGTTGGTCAGCATGCCGGCGCGGGTGGTGGCACCGATCAGGGTAAAGGGCGGCAGGTCGAGCTTGATCGAGCGCGCCGCCGGTCCCTCGCCGATCATGATGTCCAGCTGATAATCCTCCATCGCCGGATAGAGGATTTCCTCGACCACTGGCGACAGGCGGTGGATCTCGTCAACGAACAGCACATCGCCCGGCTCAAGGTTGGTCAGCAGCGCCGCCAGATCACCCGGGCGCTCCAGCACCGGCCCTGAAGTGCTCTTGATCGACACGCCCATCTCCTGGGCGATGATGTTGGCCAGTGTCGTCTTGCCCAGCCCCGGCGGGCCGAAGATCAGCGTGTGGTCCAGCGCCTCGCTGCGCCCGCGGGCGGCGCGGATGAACAGCTCCATCTGCTCGCGCACCACCGGCTGGCCGATGTACTCGGCCAGCTTCAACGGACGGATGGCACGGTCAACCTGGTCCTCGCGCTCACGGGCCGTGGCGGCGATCAGGCGGTCGGCTTCAATCATGGGGAATCATCCCGTTCAGGCCATGCCCTTGAGGGCGCGGCGGATCAGTTCTTCGCTGGACAGACCGTCCTCCAGCACCGCCGCCACCGCACGGGCAGCCTCGGCCGGCTTGAAGCCCAGCGCACTCAAGGCACTGACGGCATCGCTTTCGGCGCTTGAGACCTGAGCCTGCCGTGCAGGTTCCAGAGACAGCGCCAATGCACCGGGCTGGATTTCCCAGGCCTTGAAGCGATCACGCAGCTCCACCAGCAAACGCTCGGCAGTCTTCTTGCCCACACCGGGCACCCGGGTCAGCGCCTTGAGATCATCCTGCTGTACGCAGCGCACCAGATCATCCACCTCCAGCGCCGACATCAGCGCCAGCGCCAGCTTGGGCCCGACGCCATTGAGGCGGATCAGCTCGCGAAACAGCTCGCGCTCGCGGCGCTCGGCGAAGCCGTAGAGCAGCTGCGCGTCTTCACGC
>CAZFFB010000206.1:0-2473 GCA_964517735.1 uncultured Pseudomonas sp. | reverse complement strand
TAGAGCATCACCGGCTCGCCCAGCGGCGGCAGGCGATAGAGACTGCTCAGCGGCATTTCCAGCTCGTAGCCGACACCGCCGGCATCCACCATCAGGTGCGGTGGCTGCTTTTCGGCAAGAATGCCCCGCAGACGTCCGATCATCATGTAGCTCCCTTCAGGTCAGAGACGAAGCCGACCACCGCGGCGACGCGCGGCAGACAGCCCGTGGGGGATCAGGCTTTGTCGGTGATGGGCATGGCAGAGGGCAATGGCCAGTGCATCGGAGGCATCGATCTGCGGCTTCTGCACCAGCTTGAGCAAGTGCATGACCATCAGCTGCACCTGCTCCTTGGCCGCGCCGCCACTGCCGGCAATCGCCTGCTTGACCTGACTGGCCGTGTACTCATCAACCGTCAGCCCCTCCTCGACCGCGGCGACGATCGCCGCGCCGCGCGCCTGACCCAGTTTCAGGGCCGAGTCGGCGTTGCGCGACATGAACACCTGCTCGATGCCCATCATCACCGGACCATGCAGGCGAATCACCTCGCGCACGCCGCGGTAGACCTTCTGCAACCGCTCGGGCAGCGGCCCTTCGCCACTGCGGATGCAGCCGGAGGCGACGTACTCGCAGCCACGCCCGGTATCACGCACCACACCGTAACCGGTGATGCGCGAGCCGGGGTCGATACCAAGGATCAGGGTCATGCCACACTCATACTGTTCATTCATCCAGAGCGCGGAGTATACGGACGCCTCGACCCGAAAACGAGCAGGCCGGCCGCAGGATGCCCCGCGACCGGCCCGCTCAAGCCGCAGCACTCGTGCAGGTTCAGCCCAGCTGCGCCATCACCTCGTCGGGGATCTCCGCGTTGTGGTAGACGTTCTGCACGTCATCCAGATCTTCCAGCATGTCGATCAGCTTGATGACCTTTTGCGCGGTCTCAAGGTCGCCGACAGGCGCAGTGATCGAGGGGATCATGGCGATATCCGCCTCGTCCGCCTTGAAGCCGGCAGCGGCCAGTGCCTCGTTGACCGCATGGAACTCGCTGAAGCTGGTGGAGACCAGCGCCGAGCCGTCCTCGCCCATCTCCACGTCATCCGCGCCGGCCTCCAGCGCCGCTTCCATCAGCGCGTCCTCGTCGATGCCGGGGGCGAAGCTGATCTGGCCCTTGCGCTCGAACATGTAGGCCACCGAGCCATCGGTGCCGAGGTTGCCGCCGCACTTGCTGAAGGCATGGCGGACTTCGGCGGCGGTACGGTTGCGGTTGTCGGTCATCGCCTCGACGATGATCGCCACACCGCTCGGCGCGTAGCCCTCATAGCTCAGCTCGACGACGTTGTCCGCCTCGTTGTTGCCGGCACCGCGCGCAATGGCGCGATCGATCACCTCGCGCGACATGTTGGCGGTCAGCGCCTTGTCCACCGCCAGACGCAGGCGCGGGTTGTCGGCTACTACCGCGCCGCCCTTGGCCGCCACGGTCAGCTCGCGGATCAGCTTGGTGAAGATCTTGCCGCGCTTGGCGTCCTGGCGTCCCTTGCGGTGCTTGATGTTGGCCCATTTGGAATGACCTGCCATGACTTTCTCCGTCGTGTTTCTGAGGGATCGTTTGTCTTGTGGATGGCTCGGTCCGCGCCACGCGCCGCCCAAGCCTCCACCGGGCATGCAATCGGGCCTGCCGCGTGCGGGCGGGCGGCCCAAATGCAAGGAGCCTGGCATGACCAGGCTCCTGTGGCGGCTTATTCGGCCTTGGCCTGCTCGCGCAGGCGGATGTTCAGCTCGCGCAGCTGCTTGGCGTCGACCACGCCCGGCGCCTGGGTCATCACGCAGGCGGCGCTCTGGGTCTTCGGGAAGGCGATCACTTCGCGGATCGACTGGGCGCCGGTCATCAGCATCACCAGGCGATCCAGGCCGAAGGCCAGGCCACCGTGCGGCGGCGCGCCGAACTTCAGCGCGTCGAGCAGGAAGCCGAACTTCTCCTGCTGCTCCTCCTCGCTGATGCCGAGCACGCGGAACACCGCCTGCTGCATTTCTTTACTGTGGATGCGGATCGAGCCGCCGCCCAGCTCGGTGCCGTTGAGCACCATGTCGTAGGCGCGCGACAGCGCGGCGGCCGGGTTGGCCTCCAGCTCCTCCGGGCTGCACTTGGGCGCAGTGAACGGGTGGTGCATGGCGGTCAGGCTGCCGTCGTCGTTTTCCTCGAACATCGGGAAGTCGACCACCCACAGCGGGGCCCATTCGCAGGTCAGCAGGTTGAGGTCGTGACCGAGCTTGACGCGCAGGGCGCCGAGGGCCTCGGAAACGATCTTGGCCTTGTCGGCGCCGAAGAACACGATGTCGCCATCGACCGCACCGACGCGATCGAGGATCACGTTGATGTTGTCCAGCGGGATGTTCTTGACGATCGGCGACTGCAGGCCCTCGACGCCGGCGGCACGCTCGTTGACCTTGATGTAGGCCAGGCCCTTGGCGCCGTAGATGCCGACGAACTTGG
>CAZFFB010000205.1:0-4373 GCA_964517735.1 uncultured Pseudomonas sp. | reverse complement strand
GCGCAGGCTTCGGCGGCGTCCAGCTCGGCGGCGAGCTCGCCGAGCAGCTGGGTGTTGAGGGCGTTGAGCGCTTCGGGGCGCTGCAGGGTGATCAGGCGCACGCCCTGTTCGGGCGGCAGGACGCAAAGGGTCTGGGGCATGGCAGCACCTTGTTGCAGGCATTCCGGCACACAGGCCGGGCCGATTCTTGGAATTGTTATGCAGGCTCATGTCGCAGCGCAGCCCTTGCGCAAGGCGCCGAACGGCATTCGGGGCACGGCCTGTTGTCCCGAGTATACCCATAACGTGATACACGGCAACTTTGTTGGTCATGTTTTCCGTGTCTGTTTTAAGGGCCATTCGACGAATGGCGAAGGACTCGGCAACCGTGTCGGGATGGCCGCGTATCGGCAATGACGGGCCTGTCTGGTGCCTTGATGGCAGCTTTTCTGCGTCATGGGCGTGGTTTTCCTGCATCGAAGCGGCGCGACAGGCTCCGGGTGGATTTATCCGCAGGGCAGGGGTATTTTGAAGTGATACAAGAAAAACAGGCCGTACAAGACTGATGTCTTGCTTGCAGAGGTCGTGGCGGCCGCCCATTGCCAGGAGTGCCCCGTGACCATTGCCGCATCCGCCATTGACCTGTTTACCCGCCACCAGCCGCTGCTCGAGCGCGCCCTCGAGGCCCTCGCCCGCCGCGAGCACTGGACGCCCTACCCGGAAAGCCAGCGCCCCTACGGCGAGGAGGCGCTGGCTGCCGGGCCGGTCAACTTCGCCGCGCTGCGTGACCGCCACTTCGAGCTGCACTGCCCGGTGGCCGCGACCCGTGTCGGCGGCGAGCGCTCGCCCTACGGTTTCGAGCTGGGCATCAGCTATGACCAGCCGGATCTCGATGCGCTGCTCGCTCACCTGCAGGCGCAGCTGCCGAGCTGGCGCGCGGCAGGCCCCAAGGCGTGGATCGGCGTGTGCCTGGAAATCCTCCAGCGCCTCAACGCAATGAGCTTCGATTTTGCCCACGCTGCGATGCACACCACTGGCCAGGGTTTGCCGATGGCTTTCCAGGCCGCCGGCCCGCACGCCCAGGACCGCGGCCTGGAAGCGGTGGCGCAGGCCTGGAAGCTGCTGCGCGAGGTGCCGGATACGGCGCGCTGGACCAAGCCGCAGGGCAAGCTCGACCCGCTGGTGGTCGACAAGCGCTTCCACATCGTGCCGCGTGGCATCGCTCTGGTGATCGCCTGCGCGACCTTCCCGACCTGGAACACCTATCCGGGCCTGTTCGCCAGCCTGGCCACCGGCAACCCGGTGCTGGTCAAGCCGCACCCCGGCGCGATCCTGCCGGTGGCGATGACCGTGCGCGTGGCCCAGCAGGTGCTTCGCGATGCCGGCTTCGATCCGGCGCTGGTCAGCCTGGTGCCGGACACGGTGGAGGCGCCGGTGGCTAAAGCGCTGGCCCTCGACCCGCGGGTCAAGGTGATCGACTTCACCGGCTCCAGCGCCTTCGGCAACTGGCTGGAGGACCACGCCCGCCAGGCCCAGGTGTTCACCGAGAAGGCCGGCCTGAACAGCGTGGTGATCGACAGCGTGACCGATCTGCAGGCGGTGGCACGCAACCTGGCGCTCAGCCTCAGCCTGTACTCCGGGCAGATGTGCACCGCGCCGCAGGCCATCTACGTGCCGCGCGGCGGCATCCGCACGGCGGACGGCGTGCTCGGCTTCGATGAAGTGGCGCAGGCGCTGGCCACCGCGATCAGCAAGTTCCTCGCCGACAACGAGCGCGCCTGCACGGTGCTCGGCTGCATCCAGTCCGAGGCCACCCTGGCGCGCATCGACGCCTGCCGCGAACTGGGCGAGGTGCTGCTGGACAGCGAGGCGCGCATGCATCCCGAGTACCCCGAGGCACGCGTGCGCACCCCGCTGCTGCTCAAGGTCGACGCCAGCCAGCGCGAGGCCTACGCCGAGGAGCGCTTCGGGCCGATCAGCTTCGTCATCGCCACCGACGACACCGCCCACAGCCTGCAACTGGTGCGCGAGACCCTGACTGAGAAGGGCGCGCTGACCCTGGCGGTGTATTCCACCGACGCGCAAGTGCTGGCGCAGGCCGAGGAGCTGGCGCAGGATGTCGGCGTGGCGCTGTCGGTCAATCTGGACAACGGCCTGTTCGTCAATCAGGCGGCGGCGTTCAGCGACTTCCACGGCACCGGCGCCAACCCGGCAGCCAACGCCGCGCTGACCGACGCGGCCTTTGTCGCGCGGCGCTTCGTGGTGGTGCAGAGTCGTCGCCACGTGGCCGCTGAATAAGCGCACCTGCCCGCAGGGGCGAATTCAGCCGCGACCGTCTGCGCTCAAGAGCGTCGCGAAGGAATTTGCTCCTGCCAGGTACACAACAACAAGAAGAGGAATACCCATGCCCTGCTACCGTTATGCCGGAGTTACTCCGGTAGTCGATCCGACCGCCTATGTGCATCCCACCGCGGTGCTGATCGGCGATGTGATCGTCGGCCCCGGCTGCTACGTCGGCCCGCTGGCTAGCCTGCGCGGCGACTTCGGGCGCATCGTCCTTGAAGAAGGTGCCAACCTGCAGGACACCTGCGTGATCCACGGCTTCCCCGAAAGCGTCACCCGCATCGCCCGCAACGGCCACATCGGCCACGGCGCGGTGCTGCACGGCTGCCAGATCGGCGAGGACGCGATGGTCGGCATGAACGCCGTGGTGATGGACGATGCGCAGATCGCCCCGCGCTCGATCGTCGCCGCCTGCGCCTTCGTCAAGGCCGGCTTCACCTGCGAGGCGCAGTCGCTGGTGATGGGCGCCCCGGCGCGGGTCACCCGCCCGCTCAGCGACAAGGAAGTGGCCTGGAAGCAGGCCGGCACCCGCGAGTACCAGCTGCTCGCCCAGCGCTGCCTGACCCAGCTCGAGGAATGCGCGCCGCTCGCCGCGGTGGAGGCCGAGCGGCCGAGCCTGCCGGCCTCCGCGGTCAAGCCCAAGGGCAGCGCGTGACGCCACGGCCTGCGCCGGCAGCACACCGGGCCGTGCCGGACCTTCGCTGCGCGCAAGCCGTGCTCGTGCCCTGCCTGTGGCATACCGCGAAGTGACCCCGGTATAGTCGCGCCTTTTCCAGCGATACCCTTTACGCCATGACTGCTCTAGCCCCCCTGGCCAACCTGATCGAGCGCTTCAAGGCGCAGACCCCCATCCGCGCCAGTTCGCTGATCGTTACCGTGTATGGTGACGCCATCGAGCCGCATGGCGGTGCGGTGTGGCTGGGCAGCCTGATCCAGCTGTTCGAGCCGATGGGCATCAACCAGCGGCTGATCCGCACCTCGGTGTTCCGCCTGACCAAGGACGGCTGGCTGAAGGCCGACAAGGTCGGCCGGCGCAGCTACTACAGCCTGACCGGCCCCGGCCGGCGGCGTTTCGAGAAGGCCTTCAAGCGCATCTACAGCAGCGCGATGCCGGCCTGGGACGGCACTTGGTGTCTGGCGGTGCTGTCCCAGCTGGAGGCCGACAAGCGCAAGCAGGTGCGCGAGGAGCTGGAGTGGCAGGGTTTTGCCGCCCTGGCGCCGACCGTGCTGGCCAGCCCGCGCTGTGACCGGGTCGATGTGACGGCCACCTTGCAGGAGCTGGAGGCGCTGGACGACACCATCCTGTTCGAGACCACCGCCCAGGAGGTGCTGGCCTCGCGGGCGCTGCGCCTGCAGGTGCGCGAGAGCTGGAAGATCGACGGCCTGGGCGCCCATTACCACGAGTTCATCCAGCTGTTTCGCCCGCTCTGGCAGGCGTTGCGCGAGCAGGCGTCGCTCGATCCGCAGGACTGCTTCCTCGCCCGCACCCTGCTGATCCACGAGTACCGCAAGCTGCTGCTGCGCGATCCACAGCTGCCCGACGAGCTGCTGCCCGGCGACTGGGAGGGCCGTGCGGCGCGCCAGCTGTGTCGCAACATCTACCGGCTGATCTACGCACCGGCCGAGCAGTGGCTCAATCAGGTGCTGGAAACCGCCGACGGACCGCTGCCGGAGGCGGGCGAGAGCTTCTACCAGCGCTTTGGCGGGCTGCGCTGATACGAATCGCCGGGTCCTAGCGGCTCACCCAGCGCTGGCGCAGTACGCCGCTCAGGGCATCCACGCCCAGCACCAGCAGCAGCATGGCGAGGATCACCGTGGCGGCCTGGGCTTCCTGGAACAGGCTCAGGCTCATGTAGAGCATCTGCCCAAGGCCTCCCGCGCCGACGAAGCCGAGCACGCTGGCCATGCGGATGTTGTTTTCCCAGCGATACAGCGAATAGGCCATCAGCTGCGGCCAGACGCCCGGCAGGGTGCCGTAACATAACGCCGCGATGCGCCCGCCCCCGGCCAGCCGGATCGCTTCGTCCGGTTCGGCCGGGGTGTTCTCCAGC
>CAZFFB010000204.1:1327-4384 GCA_964517735.1 uncultured Pseudomonas sp. | reverse complement strand
CGGGGCTGGGGATGGAGATGGGCGCTGGCTGGCACCAGGCGTGGGGCCAGTCGCAAGCCTTGGGGCGCGGCAGCACCTCGGGCGGGCACAGCGCCAGCGCCTGCTGGCGCCAATGCGCCTCGGTGGCGGGCCAGTCGTCGGGATGGCCGTCCCAGCGCAGGCTCAGACGGGCGGTGGGTTCGGCCAGACCGGCGTGGCCACCACGAAAGAACTGCAGGCGCTGGATATGAAAGGCAGAAATCATCAAGGGTATTCCCAGAAGGCATGGACACGAGCGGGCGCCCAGGGAACAGTCCCTGAGCGCAGCGCTGTCGTGGTCTGTCCCCTGCTGGCCCTGGCTGACTCAGTAGAAGAGGAAGTCGGCCGCCGTCACAGGCCCGCTGGCGCCAAGGAGCATGCCCAGCAGCTCCAGCTCCCCCTCACCCACTACGCCGTCTGCTGCCGTGGAGACGAAGTGGTAGATGCCGTAGGTGCCACCGTCATCCACCAGCACAAAGTAGGCTTCGGCGCCTTGCGCCTCGTTCTGCAGCGTACCGATGGCCGTGCTCACCGTGGTGTAGTCACGCAGATTGCCGGCGTTGGCGCCGGTGATGAAGGCGCCGGCGATGGTGCCGTTCAGATCGAAGGTGCCGGTCGCCACATCCGCGAAGGCGCTGCCTGGCGTCTGCGCTACCCCCACACCGCCCAGCACCACACTGCTTGCCGCGCCACTGACCGTGAACTGGTCGGTGCCGCCGACAAACTCGTACACATGATCAACGTCCGGATGGTTTGGCACGGCTTTCGTCAGGATGACGCCATCACCCTCGGCCGCGCGCACGGTGTCAGTGACGCTGTCCACGCCCAGATGCAACCGATCGACCCCGGTACCGCCGGTGAGGATGTCACTGCCCATAGCACTGTAGAGGGTATCGTTACCCGCGCCGCCAGACAGCTCAGCCTCACTGGTCATGGTGCCGCCGTAGACCCTAATCCAATCGTTGCCATCCCCCCCCGTGATGACGACCGGTGCAGACGGCTCCCCAGAGTAGTACCAATCGTTATACAGATCGATCCTGTCATCACCGGCACCCATGTCAATCACCAGCTGTGCATCTTGCAGGCGCGGATTGAACAGCCACAGGTACTCGCCGAACTCGGTGCCCTTGATGCTCAGCACCTCGGTCTCACCGCCCGCCGTCCCCTGCACAGTCAGGGAGTCGTAGTAGTGATCTCTAAACTGCGCCACCGAGAACAGCGCCTCCTGCCCTTCGGCGATCTCGATCCGGTCCAGCCCCCACAACCTGCCGCCACCGTAGACATTACCGTCTGCATCGGTCTCGAAGGTGGTCAGCGCACGAAAATCGGTGGAGCTCTGCACGCGGAAGGTATGGGTGGCATCGGGACCGTTGTAGAGGTAAACCGCCTCGCCCGCCTGCACATCGCCGGTATTGAACAGGTAGACATTGTCGCCGGCGCCACCCTCCAGACGGTCCGCCCCGGCGCCGCCGGTGAGGGTGTCATTACCGCTGCCGCCGGCAAGGTCGTCGTTACCCACGCCGCCGGTGAGGGTGTCATTACCGCTGCCGCCTACGATCGCCGAAGCGCCGGCCGCAAAACCCTGGATGATGAAGCCTTCTGTCTGGGCACTCAGGCTCAGCGTCAGGTTGTCCGCAGCCAGGACCACTTCTTCGATGTTGACGAGCTGTGTGTCGCGCGCATCGATAAAGCTGCCCTCAATCTTCAGCACGTCATAACCGCGGCCAAGGTTCAGGCTGCCGACGCCCTGGGCCGGGTTCTGCAGGGTGACGATGTCGGCACCGCTGCTGCCGCGCACGTTCTCGATGTTGCGCAGCAGGTAGGTGCCTGCGTTGCCGAGGGTGATGCTCTCGATCCGCGAAGTGCCCTGGTAGAGGATATTCTCGCTGCCGTCAGTGAAGGTAAGGCGAGCGCCGTTTTTGAGGTTTTTGACTGCTATGCCCATCTTGCTTCCTGCCTTGATGATAGACCGGCGTACCGGTGTGCTGACGGGGTGCCCAGGGTGCGGCACGCTCGCCGTATTGTTTACCAGCATCACGCACAGACCCCGCCTTCGGGAAGACGGGGTCTGGCGTATTACGACGAATGGAGGGGTACGGCCTGCGGCGGCATCTGCCGGCCGCGAAGGCCGTCACCGCCCAGGCTCACCTCACACCATCACGAAATCACCCTCAACGAAGGCGCCCGTCGTGACGTTCTCGAAGGTGCCCACCAGGGTGATATCACCCGCCTGCACAAAGTCATCGCCGGTAGCCCGATAGAGGTAGGCGTTGCCGTTATCGTAGGCGAGCAGATACAGCGCAACAACGTCAGTCTCGAACTCCAGCGAGGTAATGCTAGCGCTCTCTGTCGTGTAGAACATCTTGAGCAGCTCGCTGCCATCGGTTGCGTCTGACAGATCAGCCCGGTCCTGGTCCAGGTCATTCAGCGCGATTACATCAAGGGTGTTACCCACCAGGTTCATCTTGTAGTCAGTCGTCTGCGTGTTACCCGTGTTTGTCTCGCTGAAAGCATGCTCGGCAAATGCCGCGGGATTATCCACGGCTGTGCCTGCCAGCGTGAGGCTCGCATCCAGACCCACCCGGTCGACCTCGGTGAAGCTGAAGTCCTTCACCACATCCCGGTCTGCTGCCGTGCTGACCCCTTTGAGGCTGAACAGATCATCGCCGCTGCCACCGGTCAGGGTGTCGATGCCTTCACCGCCGTTGAGGGTGTCGGCGCCGCTGCCGCCGGTGATCGTGTCATTGCCGGCCAGGCCATTGACGACCAGCGCACTGGTCACGCCGGTGAAGTCCAGCGTGTCGTCACCGCTGGTGCCGTTGTAGGTGATGATGCCCTCGCCATTGGCGGCATCGATCTCGTTGATGTCGTCAACGCTGAAGGTTCCGCTGAGGATCGAGTTGAAGTTGCCGGTGGTGATGCCCGTGTCATTGATCACCGCCAGCACGTTCTCCACCGTGCCGTCGATGGCGGTCAGTGCCGTGGCATCGACGGTGCCGGTGCCGTTTTTCGTCGAGAGCGCCTGCAGATCGGTGGCGT
>CAZFFB010000204.1:0-1227 GCA_964517735.1 uncultured Pseudomonas sp. | reverse complement strand
GATCGCGGTCAGTGCCGAAGCATCGACGGTGCCGGTGCCGTTTTTCGTCGAGAGCTCCAGCAGATCGGTGGCGTCTGCGGTGCCTTCCTCCAGGGTCGAGTTGAAGTCTGTCGGCAGGTCGATGCCTTCGATCTCCAGTACGGCCAGCACGTCGGCCAGGGTGCCGTTGATTTCAGTCACCGCGCTGGCATGGAGCGGGGTTTTCAGCTGCAGCAGGTCGGCGGCGCTCATCACGCCGCTGAGCTGGCCAAGGGAATCAGCGCTCCGCAGAGCCGCGTAGTCGTTGCTCTGGCCGTTGACCAGAATGCGCAGTGCCGTGTTGTCCGGCGCATATCCCTTGAAGGTCAGGCTCTTGCCGTCCTTGAGCAGGACCAGCTCGCCGTCCTTGTTGAGGGCCAGCGAGAACCCGTTATCCAGGCGCACCACGTCCGCACCGCCGCCCAGGTTCAGGCTGATGCTGTTGGTCAGCGCGGTGAAGGTGATGTCCTGCACGCGGCTGTCGCCGGCGGCGGTGCTGAGGCTGAGCGAGCCGTCGGTTTGGAAGGTGGCGGCGCCGTGCAGCTCCAGCGTGGTGGTGACGCCGGCCACGCCATGTACCTGCTCCACGCCGTCCAGACGCAGCCGGTAGGTGCCCGCACCGGCGAGGATCAGCTCATCATCATTACCGCGGCCAAGGTTCAGGCTGCCGACGCCCTGGGCCGGGTTCAGCAGGGTGACCACATCATTGCCGCTGCTGCCGCGCACGTTTTCGATGTCGCGCAGCACGTAGGTGCCTGCGTTGCCGAGGGTGACCGTCTCGATCCGCGAGGTGCCCTGGTAGAGGGTGTCCTCGCTGCCATTGGTGAGGCGGGCGCCGTTCTTGATGTTCTTGGTCTGCGTTGTAGCCATGATATTCCCTTTTCGCTGGTTGCCCGGGCGGGCCGGGCGATGGATGGCGCACGGTCGAGGGCGGCGCGCCGCGGCTGAGCATAGTCGATTTTTGCGCGGTGCAATGCAGCGCCGGGGGGCGGCGTGCCGGTGGCGGACCAGCGGCAGGGCCCGGCAGGCGCCCATGAAAAAGCCCCGCCTCCTTGTGGGGGGCGGGGCTGTGTGAGGGGGCCTCCGCCGCCGGGTGGCGACGACGGAGGGTGGTGGGGGTTAGGGGGCGATAACGAAGATGAACTCGTTAGCAGACAGCAGATCATTCAGCGGCAGGCCGGTCAGGGCGATCTGTACCACACCACCATT
>CAZFFB010000203.1:0-4409 GCA_964517735.1 uncultured Pseudomonas sp. | reverse complement strand
ACTCTGGGTTCTGGTGATGTCAAATACCACCAGGGCTTCTCCTCCAATGTCATGACCCCCGGTGGTGAAGTACACCTGGCCATGGCCTTCAACCCGTCGCATCTGGAGATCGTCTCTCCGGTGGTCGAGGGTTCGGTACGCGCCCGTCAAGACCGTCGCGGTGATCGCGCAGGTGACACCGTGGTGCCGATTTCCATCCATGGCGACGCGGCTTTCGCGGGCCAGGGCGTGGTGATGGAAACCTTCCAGATGTCGCAGATTCGCGGCTACCGGACGGGGGGCACCATCCATATCGTCATCAACAATCAGGTGGGCTTCACCACCAGCAATCCGGAAGACTCCCGTTCGACCGAGTATTGCACTGATCCGGCGAAGATGATCCAGGCGCCCATCCTGCACGTGAATGGCGATGATCCAGAAGCGGTGCTGTTTGTCACCCAGCTGGCTGTCGACTATCGCATGCAGTTCAAGCGTGACGTGGTCATCGACCTGGTCTGCTACCGTCGTCGCGGTCACAACGAGGCTGACGAGCCGAGCGGTACCCAGCCGCTGATGTACCAGAAGATCGCCAAGCAGCGCACTACCCGTGAGCTGTATGCCGAAGCGCTGGTCAAGGAAGGTACCCTCAGCCAGGCCGAGGTTGATGCCAAGGTCGAGGAATACCGCACCGCCCTGGATAACGGTCAGCATGTGGTCAAGAGCCTGGTCAAGGAGCCGAACACCGAGCTGTTCGTCGACTGGACGCCTTACCTTGGCCATGCCTGGACGGCCAAGCACGACACCAGCTTCGACCTCAAGACCCTTCAGGAGCTGAACCAGAAGCTGCTGCAGGTGCCGGAAGGTTTCGTGGTGCAGCGTCAGGTCGCCAAGATCCTCGAAGACCGTGATCGCATGGGAGCCGGTGCGCTGGCCATCAACTGGGGCTTCGCTGAAACCCTGGCGTACGCCACCCTGCTTCAGGAAGGTCATCCGGTGCGTATCACCGGTCAGGATGTCGGTCGTGGCACCTTCTCGCACCGTCACGCGGTGCTGCACAACCAGAAGGATGCCAGTCGCTATATCCCGCTACAGAACCTCTACGATGGTCAGCCGGCGTTCGAGCTGTATGACTCCTTCCTCTCCGAGGAAGCTGTGCTGGCCTTCGAGTATGGTTATGCCACCACTACGCCGAACGCGCTGGTGATCTGGGAAGCTCAGTTTGGTGACTTCGCCAACGGTGCACAGGTCGTGATCGACCAGTTCATTACCAGTGGCGAGACCAAGTGGGGTCGCCTGTGCGGTCTGACCATGCTGCTGCCCCATGGCTACGAAGGTCAGGGGCCGGAGCACTCCTCGGCACGTCTTGAGCGCTACCTGCAGCTGTGCGCCGAGCACAACATCCAGGTCTGCGTACCGACCACCCCGGCTCAGGTCTACCACATGCTGCGCCGTCAGGTGATCCGTCCGCTGCGCAAGCCGCTGGTCGTGCTGACACCCAAGTCGCTGCTGCGCCACAAGCTGGCCATCTCTACTCTGGAAGAACTGTCGCAAGGCTCCTTCCAGCCGGTACTGCCGGAGATCGATACCCTCGACCCGAAGAAGGTCGAGCGCCTGATCCTGTGCAGCGGCAAGGTCTACTATGACTTGCTGGAGAAGCGTCGCGCCGAGGGTCTTGATAGCACCGCCATCGTGCGTATCGAGCAGCTTTATCCGTTCCCGGAAGAGGAGTTGGCCGAGATCATGGCGCCCTACACCAACCTCAAGCAGGTGGTGTGGTGCCAGGAAGAGCCGATGAACCAGGGGGCCTGGTATTGCAGCCAGCATCATATGCGTCGCGTGATCAGTGCACACGACAAGGCTCTTGGCCTGGCCTATGCCGGTCGTGAGGCCTCGGCGGCACCGGCCTGCGGCTATGCTTCGATGCACGCCGAGCAGCAAGAAAAGCTGCTCCAGGATGCCTTCACCATTTAATGCCTTCAACCGCGCAGCACTGCCGGACTCCAGTCCGGCAGTGCTACGTTTGAAGAACCCGAATCGACAGGAAAACACACAGAATGGCTATCGAGATCAAAGCCCCGACTTTCCCTGAATCTGTTGCCGACGGCACCGTTGCCACCTGGCACAAGCAGCCGGGCGACGCCGTCAAGCGCGATGAGCTGATCGTCGACATCGAAACCGACAAAGTGGTCATGGAAGTCCTGGCCGAAGCCGATGGCGTGCTGGCCAGCATCGCCAAGAACGAAGGCGATACCGTACTGAGCGGCGAGCTGCTCGGCACCCTCGAGGCGGGCGCTGTTGCGGCTGCTCCGGCGCCGGCCGCTGCGGCGGCGCCAGCTCCGGCTGCCCCGGCGGGTGAGGAAGCCATCCTGTCGCCGGCTGCGCGCAAGATCGCTGCCGAGAACGATCTGGATCGCAACGCCATTGCGGGCACCGGCAAGGGTGGTCGCGTCACTAAAGAAGATGCTGTGGCTGCCGTCGCTGCCAAGAGCGCTGCTCCGGCCGCTGCTGCCAAGCCGGCGGCTCCTGCTGCTGATGCGCCGCTGTTCGCCGCGGGTGAGCGCGTCGAGAAGCGCGTGCCGATGACCCGCCTGCGCGCCAAGATTGCCGAGCGTCTGGTCGAAGCCCAGTCCACAATGGCCATGCTGACGACGTACAACGAAGTCAACATGAAGCCGATCATGGATCTGCGCGCCAAGTACAAGGACCTGTTCGAGAAGAAGCATAATGGCGTGCGCCTGGGCTTCATGTCCTTCTTCGTCAAGGCTGCCACCGAGGCGCTGAAGCGCTTCCCGGGCGTCAATGCCTCGATCGATGGCAATGACATCGTCTACCACGGTTACTCCGATATCGGTGTGGCCGTGTCCAGCGACCGTGGCCTGGTGGTCCCGGTGCTGCGCAACGCTGAGCTGATGAGCCTGGCCGAGATCGAAGGCACTATCGCCAGCTACGGCCGCAAGGCCAAAGACGGCAAGCTGACCATCGAAGAGATGACCGGCGGCACCTTCACCATCTCCAACGGCGGCGTGTTCGGCTCCCTGCTGTCCAGCCCGATCGTCAACCCGCCGCAGACCGCAATCCTCGGCATGCACAAGATCCAGGAGCGTCCGATGGCGGTCAACGGTCAGGTGGTTATCCTGCCGATGATGTACCTGGCGCTGTCCTATGACCACCGCCTGATCGACGGCAAGGAAGCGGTAAGCTTCCTGGTGGCCATCAAGGATCTGCTGGAAGATCCGGCTCGCCTGCTGCTGGACGTCTGATCCAGTCTTTTTCCGCGACGGCTCCCGACCGAGGGAACCGTTCGTCCTGTCCCAAAAGGATCGTGATACATGACTCAGAAATTCGACGTAGTGGTGATTGGTGGTGGCCCTGGTGGCTATGTGGCAGCCATTCGCGCCGCCCAGCTGGGCCTCAAGACTGCCTGCATCGAGAAGTACAAGGGCAAGGATGGCAAGACCGCGCTCGGTGGTACCTGCCTGAACGTCGGCTGCATTCCCTCCAAGGCGCTGCTGGACAGCTCCTGGAAGTTCCATGAGGCCCAGGAAGGCTTCAAGGTGCACGGCATCAATGTCGCAGACGTCAAGATTGACGTGCCGGCGATGATCGAGCGCAAGGCCGGGATCGTGCGCAACCTGAACACCGGTGTTGCCGGTCTGTTCAAGGCCAACGGCGTAACCCTGCTTGAAGGTCATGGCAAGCTCCTGGCCGGCAAGAAGGTCGAGATCACCGCTCAAGATGGCAACGTCGAGGTGGTCGAGGCGACCCATGTAATCATCGCCTCCGGTTCCGCACCGATCGATATCTCGCCGGCTCGTGCTGATCACGATATCATCGTCGACTCCACCGGTGCCCTGGAATTCCAGAGCGTACCCAAGCGTCTGGGCGTGATCGGTGCCGGCGTCATCGGTCTCGAGCTGGGCTCGGTATGGGGCCGTCTGGGCGCGGAAGTCACCGTGCTGGAAGCGCAGGACAAGTTCCTGTCCGCGGTTGATGATCAGATCGCTAAAGAAGCGATGAAGATCTTCACCAAGCAGGGCCTGCAGATCCGCCTGGGCGCCCGTGTGACCGGCTCTGAGGTGAAGAACGGTGAAGTGACCGTGTTCTACACCGATGCCAATGGTGAACAGCAGCAGACCTTCGACAAGCTGATCGTTGCGGTCGGCCGTCGTCCGGTGACCCAGAACGTGCTGGCCGCTGACAGCGGTGTCAGCCTGGATGAGCGTGGCTACATCTTTGTTGATGATCAGTGCGCGACCCGCGTGCCGGGCGTCTACGCCATCGGTGACGTGGTGCGTGGCCCGATGCTGGCCCACAAGGCCTCGGAAGAGGGCGTGATGGTCGCCGAGCGCATTGCCGGTCATAAAGCGCAGATCAACTACGATCTGATTCCGTCGGTGATCTACACTCACCCGGAAATCGCTTGGGTCGGC
>CAZFFB010000202.1:3060-4436 GCA_964517735.1 uncultured Pseudomonas sp. | reverse complement strand
CCTGATCGAACACCGCCAGCGGCTGATCGCTCTTGTGCACGTCCACCGACAGCACCTGCCGGAACCGGCGTGCCCCGGGGAAGCCCTGCGCCAGCCCCAGCACATGGCGGGTAATGTGATGCAGCGCTCCGCCACGGGCCAGATGGTTTTCGATGTAAGGGCGCAACTGGCGTAGCACCTCGCCGCGGGTCGGCACCGCTCGCTCGACGTCAAACAGCTGCTGATCGACCTGCGCCAGCAGGTAGGGGTTCTGGTAAGCCTCCCGACCGAGCATCACCCCATCGAAGGTGTCCAGATGCGCCCGGCACGCATCGAGCGTCTTGATCCCGCCGTTGAGGATGACTTCAAGGTGCGGGAAATCACGCTTGAGCTGCGCCGCCACTTCATAGCGCAGCGGTGGCACCTCGCGGTTTTCCTTGGGCGACAGCCCCTCGAGAATGGCGATGCGCGCATGCACGGTGAAGCTGCGACAGCCTGCCTCGGCCACCTGGCCAACGAAGTCGCACAGCTCGGCGTAGCTGTCGCGGCCATTGATGCCGATGCGATGCTTGACGGTGACCGGGATACCAACCGCATCACGCATCGCCTTCACGCAGTCGGCGACCAGCGCCGGATGGCCCATCAGACAGGCGCCGATCATGTTGTTTTGCACCCGATCGCTCGGGCAGCCGACGTTGAGATTGACCTCATCGTAGCCCCACGCCTCGGCCATTTGCGCACACGCCGCCAGCTCCGCCGGCGCACTGCCGCCCAGCTGCAGCGCCAGCGGATGCTCACTGGCGTGGTAATCAAGAAAGCGCGCCCGGTCGCCATGCAGCAAGGCCCCCGTCGTTACCATCTCGGTGTACAGCAGCGCCTCACGAGAGAGCAGGCGCAGGAAGTAGCGGCAATGACGATCGGTCCAGTCCATCATCGGCGCAACGGAAAAGCGCCGGGAGGGCTCGGGCCGCGTGCTTACCGGGTTTGAGCCTTGTTTCATGGGGTCTCCAGCGAATGCCGAGC
Organism: uncultured Pseudomonas sp.; assembly: GCA_964517735.1. Lineage (GTDB taxonomy): Bacteria > Pseudomonadota > Gammaproteobacteria > Pseudomonadales > Pseudomonadaceae > Geopseudomonas. The sequence continues at coordinate 3,434 of CAZFFB010000202.1, read as the reverse complement.
GGGTGTTTTTTGAGGCGGTCCGGGGTGTTTTCAGGCGTTTTTTCAAGCTCGGTGGTACGATGTACCACCGCTGAATCGCTTGTACCACTCGCCAGGAGGGCATGCCGCCATGGCCACAATCAGAACGCGCAAAAAGGCCGACGGCTCGGCCAGTTACACCGCGCAGATACGAATCAAAAGGGATGGTGTGCAAGTCTATCAGGAGAGCCAGACCTTCGCGCGGAGGAAGGCCGCCGAGGCCTGGGCGCGGCAACGGCGGGCGCGGGCGTGCCGGCCTTGAGCGGCGTGGCCGGGACGCGCGTCGCGTCCGCCGGGCGGAAGGCCAGCATGCGCAGCAGGACCATCTCGAAGCCCACGCGCGGGCTGGGCGCGAT
>CAZFFB010000202.1:0-3050 GCA_964517735.1 uncultured Pseudomonas sp. | reverse complement strand
CCAGCGGCAGGTCGCGACGGCCGATCAGGCCCATCTGATAGTAGAACTGCACGTCCTCGGCCGGCAGCGCGCCGGCCAGCGCCAGCACCCGCTCGCGGTCGCCCTGGCCGTTGTCCACAGCATCCGGCAGCACCTGGGCGATGGCCACGCGGTGCAACCACATTGAGCAGCTCGGCCAGCACGCCGCTCCAGTCCGGCCCCTGTTCGGCCAGCTGGCGTACCGCCTCCAGCAGGGCCGGCGCATCGCCGCCGATCAGCGCCTGCAGCACGCCGTAGACCTGGCCGTGATCGAGGGTGCCAAGCATGGCCCGCACGTCGGCGGCCAGTACCCGTCCCTCGCCGAAGGCGATGGCCTGGTCGGTGAGACTCATGGCGTCGCGCATCGAACCATCGGCGGCGCGGCCGAGCAGCCACAACGCATCTTCCTCGAAGGGAATCTGCTCGGCGCCCAGTACATGCGTCAGGTGCTCGACCACCCGCTCCGGCGGCATGTTCTTCAGCGAGAACTGCAGGCAGCGCGAGAGGATGGTCACCGGCAGCTTCTGCGGATCGGTGGTGGCAAGCAGGAACTTGACGTGCGGCGGCTCTTCGAGGGTCTTGAGCAGTGCGTTGAACGAGTGCGTGGAGAGCATGTGCACTTCGTCGATCAGGTAGACCTTGTAGCGCCCGCGGCTCGGCGCGTACTGCACGTTGTCGAGCAGTTCGCGGGTGTCCTCCACCTTGGTGCGGCTGGCAGCGTCCACCTCGATCAGGTCGATGAAACGCCCCTCGTCGATCTCCCGGCACACCGAACACTGCCCGCAGGGCGTGGAGCTGACCCCCTGCTCGCAGTTCAGGCACTTGGCGAGGATGCGCGCGATGGTGGTCTTGCCCACCCCGCGGGTGCCGGTGAACAGATAGGCGTGGTGCAGGCGCTGGTTGTCCAGCGCATTGATCAGGGCCCGGAGCACATGGGTCTGGCCGACCATTTCGCGGAACGAGCGCGGACGCCACTTGCGGGCGAGTACCTGATAACTCATCGATCTGTTCGCTACGGCTGAAAAGCGTGGGGCGCCATGCTAGCGAAGCGCGGGGCAAATTGCACTGAGGAGCGCCGGCCTAGCCGAGGAACTGGCTGAGCACCGCGCGCAGCTTGCCCGGCTTGACCGGCTTGTTGAGCAGCGGAATCCCGTGCTCGTGCAGGCGACGGCGGCACTGCTCGCTGCGCTCGGCGGAGACGACCACCGCGGGCAGCGCGCTGCCGTGCTCCGCGCGCAGGGCGCGGATCAGGTCGCAACCGTTGGCCCCGGCGTCGAGGTGATAGTCGACCAGCAGCAGCTCGGCCTGCCAGCCCTGCAACTGCCCGCGCGCCTCCTCCAGGCTGCCGGCCACCCGCGCCTCGCATCCCCTCTGGACAAGCAGCGCCTGCATGCTCGCCTGGATGTCCGGCTCGTTGTCGACCACCAACACGCGACGCCCCGGCAGCGGATCGCCGGGGCGCTCGACGGGCGCCACGGCGGGTTGCGCCGCGGCGTATTCGGCCAGCGGCACCTTGATGCTGAACACCGAGCCACGCCCCGGCTGCGAGCGCACGCGGATCGGATAGTCGAGCATCCGCGCGATGCGCTCGACGATGGCCAGCCCCAGGCCGACGCCCTTGCGCTCGCCGCGGCGGCTGCCGTCGAGCTGGTTGAATTCGAGGAAGATCTCCGCCAGCTTGTCGGCCGGAATGCCACGCCCGGTGTCCCACACCTCCACCAGCAGGCGCGCGCCGCGCCGCCGGCAGCCGAGCAGCACGCGGCCCTCGCCGGTGTAGCGGCAGGCATTGCTGAGGAAGTTGCGCAGGATGCGGGTGAGCAGGCGGAAGTCGGTGTTCACCGCCAGGCGCGGGATGCGCACGCGCAGCTGCAGCCCCGCGGCCTCCGCCACCGGCTGGAACTCCGAGGCCAGCGGCGCCAGCAGCTCGTCGAGGCGGTAGACGGCCGGGTCCGGGCGGATCGCCCGGCTGTCCAGACGGGCGATGTCGAGCAGGTCGGCGAGCAGGTCCTCGGCGCCCTCCAGAGCCTGGTGGGTGCGCTCCACCAGCGTGGCCTCGCCGGCCGGCAAACTGCGCTCGCGCAGGGTGGCGATCAAGAGGCGCGCGGCGTTGAGCGGCTGCAGCAGATCGTGGCTGGCCGCCGCCAGGTACTTGTCCTTGCTCTGGTTGGCCGCCTCGGCGGCGTCGCGCGCCTCGCGCAGCTCGCACTGGATGCGCTCGCGCTGGCGGATTTCCTGCTGCAGGTGGCGGTTGGCTTCGAGCAGCTCGGCGGTGCGCTCGGCGACGCGCCGCTCCAGCTCGACGTTGATCTGCTGCTGACGCAGCTGGGCCTGCTTGCGCTCGGTGATGTCGGCGACGAAGCCCTCGACCAGCCCCTCGGCATCGGGCTTGAGCAGCAGGTTCATCACCACGTCGATGTGGCTGCCGTCGCGGCGGCGCAGCCGCGTTTCGTAGCCGAACAGCCCCTTGCCCTCGCGCAGCACCGCGCCGATCCGCGCCAGTTCGGCGGCGCCGCCGGCGAACAGGTGCTCGGCCAGATCGTGCTGCGACCACAGCACCTCCTGCGGATCGTCGTAGCCGAGCATGTGCGCCAGCGCCGGGTTGGCGGCGCGGATGCCGTCCTGCAGGCCGGCCTGGAAAATCCCGTGTACGGCATGCTCGAACAGCCACTTGTAGCGGTTGCGTTCGCGCTCCAGCTCGTCGAGGCGTGCCGACAGCTCCGGGTAGTAGCTCTTGCGCGCCGAATGACTGCCGAGGCCGAGCAGATCGGCGACGTTGGGCCGCACCTCGCCTTCAGAGGGCTTCGCCATACACCACCTCGACGTCGCGCTGGGTCGACTGCCGCGGGTTGGTCAGGATGCACGGATCGCGCATGGCATGCCGGGACAGGAAGGGAATGTCGGCACTGCCGACACCGTGGCGGCGCAGGTTGTCCTCGAAGCCGACCGCCTGCTTGAAGGCGATCAGGTGCTCGACCAGTCGCGCGCGCACCTGCGGCGGGGTCAGGCCGCGGCAGTCGATGCCCAGGGTCTCG
>CAZFFB010000201.1:0-4438 GCA_964517735.1 uncultured Pseudomonas sp. | reverse complement strand
GAGGGTTCCATATGAGACAAGATGAGGACTTGATTGTCTGGGAACCGCTCATCGACGGTCGGGTCAGTGGCCCAGCAGGCGCTCCAGTGCGTCCAGGCGGGTGATGAAGTTGCGCTTGGCCTTGTAGCGCTGGCGCCATAGCCGGCGCAGTTGGGCAGACTGATCGCTGGGCATGAGGGCATTGATTCGCTGGATCAGCCTCACTGCCTCGTCATAGGCATTGTTGTTGGTGCGCTCCACGTACTGCTCGACGATCGGCCGGTATAGCGACACGGCGTTTAGTGGTTGTTCGCTTTCCAGTGCCTTGGCCAATTCCAGGAGCAGCGGTTGCTGGCAGGGGCCTTTCTGCGCGGCATCCCAGGCGCCGGCCAGGTCCTGCTCCCACAGGGCGATAGACAAGCGCAGGGATTGGTTGCCACTCGAGCCCAGCCAGCTCAGGGTGCGCTCTCGCTGTTGTGGCCATCGCTCCAGGGTGTCTGCATGCAGTTTCAGCTTCTGGTAGCTCTCCAAGCCGGGTCTGGCCTCGAAGTGATTCCATGCCAAGGCCAGGGCAGCGTCGCTTCGGCCACACGCCTGATAGCGTTTCGTCAGGAAATCGACCAGACGGGAATCTCCAGCGCCGAAGGCCGCTAGTCCCTGTTCCGCCCAGTGCAGAGCATCCTCGTGCAGGCCGGCTTCCTGGTAGAGTTCGGCGATGGCGAGGTAGCGATAGGCGCTCGACAGATTCTGGCGCTTGATGGCGACCAACGCCTCGAGATCGCCAGACTGCCTGGCCAAGTATTCCATCATGCGGGTGATCGTCCAGCGATCGGCTTTTGCCCCTGCGGTTTGCCAGTGTCGCAGGGCCAGCTCCTGGAAGTGGCGCAAGCCTTCTTCTCTCAGCAGTTCTCTGTAGACGATGGCACTTTCGTAGAACGCATCGAAGCGGGCGCCGAGCTCCGCCTCGAACAGGCGCCGAGCCAGCTCCAGAGGCTCCGGCTGGACCCGCTGGCAGGCTTCGTAATGCAGGGACTGCAGGGCTTCCAGGCTCCAGGAAAATTCGCCGTCGGAGTCGTCGATCTGTTCGAGCAGGGCTTCAATACGCGCTATCGCGTATTCGCACAGTTCCAACAGGGCCGCGACTTTTTCCGTAGCCAGCAAACCTTTCAGCAGTCGGACCAGGTTTTCGATGTCTCTGGCCAAGCTGGCGGTGCCGTGCCAGTCGTAATGGTCGATGAGGGTGGCTTCTTCGATAGCGTTACGCAGGGCATTGGTGTCTGGGCCTTCATCCATTTCCGCCCTCAGGTACAGGCGGCGCATCAAGGCATCGTCAGCGTTGGCGAAATCGAGCAACAGCCGAACCAGGCCAGGCTGGGACTGTTTCTCCAGCCAGCGCTGGACAAGGGAGCCGCTCTCCGAGGCAGCAAGGTTGCCCTCGACAGTGATCTCGCCCCTCTCCCGAGCCGCCAGCCAGGCCAGCCCGGTGGCCACGGCATGCTTGCAGAACCAGCCATCCGCCGCATGTGGACAGTCGCAACGGCATGCGAGCTCACCATCTTCGATGAACAACTCGGTGCTGTAGCGAGTGCTGCCGTCGACTTGGGCGCTTGCCCGAGTGACGCCAGCCTGCAAGGAGCGTACCGCGCCTGTTTCAAAATAAGCCAAGCCGCGTTGGAACACCTTCTGTCCGGCCAGGGACTCCAGTGTATCGATGGAAAAGGATGAGTCAGGCATTCGCTGTGGATCCGATGTGAAGTCGGGGTGTGCTCGCGGCTTACTGGCAATTCGGTCGTAAGCGCCTTACAGCACCACTTCCAAGCCCTTGCGTTCGATGAGGTTGAGGAGCTTCAGGGACGGGCCGCTCGGCTTCTTGTCTCCCGCCTCCCACTTTTGCACCGTGGACAAACTGGTATTGAGCACGGCGGCAAAGACCGCCTGGCTGAGATGCGCCTGCTCGCGCAGCGATTTGATCTGCTGCGGCGGCATCTCGTGAACGCCGAGATGGCACAGCGCATCGAACTCGCTCATGCGCCGTTTGCTGATGAGTCCGGCGCCATGCAGCCCGCGCGCGGTCTCATGCATCTCGTCCAGGATGCGACTCTTACGTTTCGTCGTTGTCATTGCACACCTCCACAATCTCACCCGCCGCCAAAGCGGTTGCCAGTTGGCGGTCATCGAACTCCAGAAGTTCTTTCGCCACCTCTTGAAGCATTTTCAGCTCGTCTTTGTCGATATTGGCCCGTTCGTTCTTGCCAAACCCGTATAGAAAGAACCAGCGGCCAGCCAGTTTTGTGGCCACGATGGTTCGTGCTCCACCGCGTTTGCCCTGACCGGGTAGGGCAACCCGCTTCTTCACCACGTGGCCGCCCAGGTCGGCGTCGACGAGCCCCTGAGCCATCTCGGACACGGCTTCGCACAGGGCGTCGTCTGTCAGTCCTGCCTTTCTCATCCAGCGGGTGAAGGTTCGGGTTCGGAACACTCTTCTCATTGAAAAATCGTACCACTCAGTGCAATAGATCGCTAGCTGCCGCGAATACGCTGCGGGCTGTCCTAGACGTTCCCTGGGACTCTACTCATGCGATACGCCGTGCTCGTGCCGGTGAGCCTGATACCGGAGTAAAATCCTTGCGATCACAAGGACTCGCCGCAAGCTGCCCCTGCGCTTGCCGGAAATCCTTGCGAACACAGGGATTCCACTATGCACATCAAACTTGATTCTGCCGACGCCATCGGCCCCGTGGTGCGGGCCAGCTCGCGGCGGCGCAACAACTGCACGCCCGCAAGCAGCGCGCCAGGGCCGCCCGCAAGGCGAAGTCGGCTGAGCAGACCGGGCTTCGGTGAGCTTGCTGATGGGGTGAACCGATCCGCAGCAGACTTCGGCCGCAGACATCAGCCGGCAGCGTGCCGTGCCTTCTTGCTTTCGCCCTTGGCAGCCATGGCCTTGTGCTCGTACTCCCAGCCCTTGCAGGCCAGGGCTACATGCTTGGGGATCAACGCCGTGCCGCTGCTGTAAGCGGTGATGGTGCGCCGGCTGAAACCCAGCTCGACGGCTGCCGTGGTCAGCGAGAGCTGGTTAGCGGCCAGCCAGCGCTTGAAGGCCTGGGTCGGCATCACCTCCCCGGCCTGCTCCAGCGCCAGGCGGTGCAGGGTGGTGGCAGCCAGTTCGAGGTCGTCGCCCCAGGTCACATCGAAGCCCCATTCGCCGACCTGGGCCTGACGGAACAGCTCCAGGTCTTCCAGCGGCTTGAGCACCGGAAAGCTGCGAATGTGCCCGGCCAGCTGGACGGTGTAGCGCTTGCCGTTGCCGAACTCGATCTGCAGGGCATGCTGGCCGGCAACAGGCTCCACGCTGCTGATGCGGACTTTGCTGGTCATGGTCTAGTTCCTCCGGTTCTGCTCGTCCTATACCTGCCAAAGCGTGGCGGCATGTTGCGCCGCCCACGCCAAATAGTCAGCCCAGACGCATCCCGCCGGACTAGCGGCTGCCTGCCGCCTTGCCTTCTTTCAACTAAAAAGACCAATATAAAGACCTGAAAAGGAGTCCTGCCCATGCAAAGCGTACTGGCCGACAAGGCCGTCAGCGTGTCCGAGCTGAAGAAGAACCCCTCCGCGGTGATCGGCGGCGCCGATGGCGGGCCGGTGGCGGTGCTCAACCACAACCGGGTGATGGGCTACCTGGTGCCGGCCGAGCTCTACGAGGCGATGATCGAGCGCCTGGAAGACCTGGAACTGGCCGAAATCGCCCGCGCCCGTGCCGGCGAGACGCCCGTGCCGGTGAGCCTGGATGACCTATAGCCTGGAGTTCCTGCCGTCCGCGCTGAAGGAGTGGGAGAAGCTGGGCCACACGGTGCGCGAGCAGTTGAAGAAGAAACTGCGCGAGCGCCTGGCGCTGCCCAGGGTGCCGGCCGACGCCCTGCGCGAGATGCCGAACCACTACAAGATCAAGCTGCGCGCCTCGGGCTACCGGCTGGTGTACCGGGTGGAGGACGAGCGCGTGGTGGTGGTCGTGGTCGCGGTGGGCAAACGCGAGCGCGGCGCGGCCTACGAGAAAGCGAAAGGGCGGTAGCTGCTCCGCCTTGCCTGCAGGATCAGCCACGTAACTGGCTGACAATCGACTCGAACATGCAGTCGGCCGCCGAGCGGCCATCGTGCAGCGGATTGCAGAACAGCGCCCAGGCATTGGCGTGGTTGGTGTCCAGTGCCTCGTCGATGTTCGGCTCGCCGGCGGCATGCCACTTGCGCCCCAACTGCGCCACCAAGTCCGAAGCATTCGACCGCCCCGGTTCAGCGCGCACGTTGATCCATAAGTGGCTGCGCGGCGCCGGCCGGTGGTAGGGAATCCGCGAGCCCAGCCGCACCAGCAGGCCCGAACCCACCGGGTCCAGGGTCACCAGCATCTCCACCCGATAGCCCCATTCGCTGAGCCGTTGCGCCCGATGCGCGCCGCTCCAGGCGCCGA
>CAZFFB010000200.1:0-4471 GCA_964517735.1 uncultured Pseudomonas sp. | reverse complement strand
TTCCTCAAATCACTGGACAGCGACAGCGTACTCAAGGAGTACCGCAGCCTGTGTGAAACCCTCGGCCGGCGCCCCAGCCTCAGCGAGCTCTACCGCGCCGGCGCCAGCCTGCAGGAGATGCGCCGGCTGTTTGGCCACTGGTTTGCGCTGGTCGCCCATGAGGATGAGGCCGGCACCGAAGCCGCGCTGAGCCCGATCGAGCGCCAACTGATCGACGTGCACGGCGCCTTTTTGCAGACGCTGGAAACCAGCGCGCTGCATCAGGGCCATACCCTGGTGACCCTTGAAGCCTTCCAGCAGCTGGACGGCTGGCGCAATGCCGTAAGCCTGAGCGCGCTGGCCGAACAGGCCTGGCAGATTCTGCAGCGGCGACGCGCCCTGCTGCGGGCACTGCCTGAGTCTTACCGTCATGCGCACGAGAGGCCCGCCGACTGGCCGGCGTACTGGCAACGCAGCGCCATCGCCCCCTGGTGCCGGCTGCGTTATTTCAGCCTCGAGGACGAGCAGCTCATCGCCAACCTCATGGTCGAAGACGCCGCCCTGGAGCCGCTGAGCGCACTGGTGCAGGAGTTGATCGACTACCGCCTGAGCCGCGCCAGCGCCGATGCAGAGCATGAGCCCGCATCCGTCATGACGCTGCCTCAGCGCCCACAGGCGGTGGAGTTGGCCTATTTCCCCAGCCTGCAGATCGCCTGCGGGCATTTTCGCAGCAGCCGGGCTGATCATGCAGAACGCCGTACCCTGGCGCGCCACTATGGTGCCCTCGATCCCAGCCGTCACTGCCTGGCCCGGGCGGTCGGCCACTCGATGAACGGCGGCAAACAGCCGATCCGTGATGGTGATTACCTGCTGCTGGAAGTGCTCAGCGGCGAGCGCGGCGGCAGCATCACCGGCTCAGTGCTGGCCATCGAACGCCAGGATGAGGCCGGCGACAATCAATACCTGCTGCGCCAGGTGCTCAAGGAGCCCAGCGGCCAGTACCGCCTGCGGGCCTATAACCCCGACTATGCCGACATTCTGGTCAGCCCCGAACTGCAGCAGCAGTTCAGAACCTTCGCCCGCCTGAAGGCGGTGATCGACCCGCTGGAAATGCAGATTGGCCAGCGCTTCGTGCGTGAGGACATCCCGGCGCTGTTTGGTGTCGCGTTCAATCCCGGCAGCTGGAACAGCGGTCATGTGGTGATCGCCGAGCACCGCGCCCATGTGTTGCTGGTCACCCTGAACAAGCAGGGCAAAGCCATGGATCTGCGCTATCACGATCACTGGATCGACGCGCAGCACTTCCACTGGCAGACGCAAAACCAGACCTCGCCCGACAGCAAGCGCGGCCGTGAGATTATCCAGCACGCGGCACTGGGCATCGCCATTCACCTGTTTGTGCGCGAACACAAGCTGGAAAACGGCAAAGCCGCACCGTTTTGCTATCACGGCACACTGAGCTACCAAAGCCACAGCGGCAGTCAGCCGATGAGCGTGCGCTTTGCCCTGAATGCCGGCTAAACCACCCCGCCCCCACCGGGGGGCGGGGTGCTCCCTCAGGCCTGCACCGCCTGCTCGGCGCGCAACTGCTGCGCCGCCGCCACCATGTTGACCAGCGCCGCCTCGGTCTCCGGCCAGCCGCGGGTCTTCAGGCCGCAGTCGGGGTTGACCCACAGCCGCTCGGCCGGAATGCGCTGGGCGGCCTTGCGCATCAGCGCCACCATCTCGGCCACCGCCGGCACCCTGGGCGAGTGGATGTCGTAGACGCCGGGGCCGATGTCGTTGGGGTACTCGAAGCGCTCGAAGGCCGACAGCAGCTCCATGTCCGAGCGCGAGGTCTCGATGGTGATCACGTCGGCATCCATCGCCGCGATGGCCTCGATCACATCGTTGAACTCGCTGTAGCACATGTGGGTGTGGATCTGCGTCGTGTCCTGCACGCCGCTGGCGGTCAGGCGGAAGGCCTCGCTGGCCCAGTCCAGATAGGCCTGCCACTGGGCGCGGCGCAGCGGCAGGCCCTCGCGAAAGGCTGCCTCATCGATCTGGATGATGCGGATCCCGGCCGCCTCAAGGTCCAGCACCTCGTCACGGATCGCCAGCGCCAGCTGACGGGCCTGCACCTCGCGGCTGACATCCTCGCGGGGGAAGGACCACATCAGCATGGTCACAGGCCCGGTGAGCATGCCCTTCATCGGTCGCGCGGTGCAGCGCTGGGCGTAGCTGATCCATTCCACGGTCATCGCCTGCGGACGGCTCAGATCGCCGTAGATGACCGCCGGCTTGACGCAGCGCGAGCCATAGCTCTGCACCCAGCCAAAGCGGGTCAGGGCGTAGCCGTCGAGCTGCTCGGCAAAGTACTCCACCATGTCGTTGCGCTCCGCCTCGCCATGCACCAGCACGTCCAGCCCGAGCCGCTCCTGCACCTGCACCGCGTGGCGGATTTCCGCCTGCATGGCCTGGGTGTACTCCGCCGCGCTCAGGCGGCCGGCCTTGAAGGCCTGGCGGGCCTGACGGATGGCCGGCGTCTGCGGGAAGGAGCCGATCGTGGTGGTCGGGAAGGCCGGCAGCGCGCAGGCCGCCCGCTGGCGGGCGATGCGCGTGGCAAACGGCGTGGCCCGCTGGCTGTCACTGGCGGTGATGGCTGCCACACGGGCCTGGACCTGCGGCTTGTGGATGCGGGCCGAGGCCGCACGACTGGCCTGCACCTCGCGGCTCAGGGCCAGGGCCGCGTGGACTTCAGGGGCCTCGGGTTGGTTGATGGCCTGCGCCAGCAGCGCCACCTCGGTGCACTTCTGCACGGCAAAGGCCAGCCAGCGCTTGAGCTCGCCATCGAGCTGATCCTCGCGCTGCAGGTCAACCGGGCAGTGCAGCAGCGAGCAGGATGGCGCGATCCACAGCCGCTCACCGAGCCGCTGCGCGGCCTGGCGGGCTGTATCGAGGGCGGCCTCAAGGTCGCAGCGCCAGATGTTGCGGCCATTGACCAGCCCAAGGGACAGCACCTTGTAGGCCGGCAGGCGATCGAGGATCTGCGGGAACTGCTCGGGGGCACGGACCAGATCAACGTGCAGGCCTTCCACCGGAAGGCCGGCGGCCAGTCCCAGGTTGTCGTCCAGGGCGCCGAAGTAGGTGGCCACCAGCTTTTTCAGCGGCTCGCGCTGCAGCAGGTGGTAGGCGCGCTCGAAGGCATTCTTCCAGTCCTGGGGCAGGTCAAGCACCAGGATCGGCTCATCGATCTGCACCCATTCGACCCCCTGCGCCGCCAGGCGACGGAAGATTTCCCCGTACAGCGGCAGCAGGCGCTCGAGCAGCTGCAGGCGATCGAAGCTGCCGCCCTTGCACTTGCCCAGCCACAGGTAGGTCAGCGGACCGATCAGCACCGGCTTGACCCGATGCCCGAGCGCCTGGGCCTCAGCGACTTCCTCGAACAGCTGCTCCCAGCTCAGGGTGAAGGTCTGCTCGGCGGTGAATTCGGGGACCAGGTAGTGGTAGTTGGTATCGAACCACTTGGTCATTTCCTGGGCAAAACCTGCGGCGCAGCGGGAGGCGTCGACGCCGCGGGCCATGGCGAACAGGGTGTCGAGGCCTGCCGGGGTGCCTTCGGCCGGGCGAAAGCGCTCGGGAATCACGCCGAAGGTCAGCGAATGGGTCAGTACCTGGTCGTACCAGGCGAAGTCGCCGACGGGCAGCAGCGCGATGCCGGCGTCCTGCTGGGCCTGCCAGTGGGCGGCTCGCAGCGTGCGGCCGACGGCCCGCAGGCCGGCCTCGTCAAGTTCGCCTTTCCAGTACGCTTCCAGCGCCTTCTTCAGCTCGCGGTCGCGGCCGATGCGTGGAAAGCCGAGGGTGTGGGCCAGAGCCATGGGGAAACCTCCTGTCAGATTGGACGGCGGCATTCTCCTTGGCAGGATGATGATGAAACAAACTCAATTAATTTGTGATGATCAAGAGGGATGCTCATGATCTTGGTCCGGGCGCTGGCGGCAGTGCTGCGCTGGCCGCAGGGGGGGACGCTCAGCAGTTGCCGGTCGAGCGGGTACGCATGGAATCGACCACCCTGGCCGGCGAGATCGGCGTTGGGGAGATCGTCGAGCCACTGGTCGAGGTCGAGAAACTGTGAGCAAATCGGGGCATCTGACCCCAGAAACAACAAAGGCCCGCATCGCTGCGAGCCTTTGTTGTTGATTTAGATGGTGCGGCACCAGGAATCGAATAACGCACCTACAGGCCACGGAATACGCGGGATCAACCATGTGCAACCTCAATTCATACCCCCAAATGTACCCCTAAATCCGAAAGTACCCCCATTCAGGGGGCTGGCGCGGGCGGGTGATACGCCCACCATGCCAAGGCGTCCGCCCCCAATGGGGGTTGGACGATCCCACCCCTCGCGCGCACGCGCGCGCCGCGGTGAAAGTGGTACAAATTTGTGCACGTTTCCGGAAGCCCTCGCGCGCCCGCGCGCGCCCCCCGGGGAATTTACGGGGTTGCGGGGAAA
>CAZFFB010000199.1:0-4488 GCA_964517735.1 uncultured Pseudomonas sp. | reverse complement strand
CTTGAGCAGCACCTTGCGCTCGAGGGCCTTCTGGATCTCGTCCTCGACGCCGTAGAGGTCGAAGATCGGCCGCTCGCCGGGGTAGTGCTCGATGCGGTCGGCCACTTCCGGCATCAGCTCGGCGACGAACAGCCCGACCTTCTGGAAGGTCTCCCGCGAGTCGATGCGGATCTTCTCGGTGCGCAGGCTGACCAGATCGCGCAGGGTGCGCAGGGCCAGCGACAGGTCCTCGTAGATCACCGAGGGCGCCGGGGCGCTCTGCATCTGCGCGCCGATCTGTTCCCACAGGCGGCGCAGGTAGCGGATGTCGGCGAGGATCTCCTCGGCGCCGGCGCCCTCGGCGGCGGTGCGCAGGATGAAGCCGCCCTCCCCCTCGATGCCCTCGCTGCTCATGCAGTCGGCGACGATCTGCTTGAGGCGCTCGCGCTCGCCCTCATCCTCGATCTTCAGGGAAATGCCGACATGCCGGGTGCGCGGCATATAGACCAGATAGCGCGAGGGGATCGACAGCTGCGTGGTCAGCCGGGCGCCCTTGCTGCCGATCGGGTCCTTGGTGACCTGTACCACCAGACTCTGCCCCTCATGGACCAGCGCGCTGATCGGCTCCACCGCGCTGCCCTCGCGACTGGAAATCTCCGCGGCATGGATGAAGGCGGCCCGCTCAAGGCCGATATCGATGAACGCCGCCTGCATGCCCGGCAGCACCCGCACCACCCGGCCCTTGTAGATGTTGCCGACGATGCCGCGCTTCTGGGTGCGCTCGACATGCACCTCCTGCAACACGCCGTTCTCCAGCACAGCCACCCGCGACTCCATCGGGGTGATGTTGATCAGTACTTCTTCGCTCATCGGACACTCTCCAGGCAGGGTCGGCGACCATAAGGCCTGGCGCTCAGCGGCGCGCAGTCTGCCAGCAGGCAATGCCGAATTCGGCCAACAGGCCGGCAGTTTCGCACAATGGCAGGCCGACCACGGCCGAGTAGCTGCCTTCAAGGTGCTGCACGAACACCGCACCCAGGCCCTGGATGCCGTAGCTACCGGCCTTGTCCTGGGGCTCGCCGCTCTCCCAGTAGCGCAGGCATTCGGCCTCGCTCAGGGCCCGGAAACGCACCTGACTGGTCACCACACGGCTCACGCAGCGCCGCGCATCGGCCAGCGCTACCGCGGTCAGCACCTGATGCTCCCGTGCAGAGAGTGCCGCCAGCATGGCCAGGGCCTCGTCGCGATCGGCAGGCTTGCCCAGGATGCGCCCCTCCAGCACCACGGTGGTATCGGCGCCCAGCACGCAGGCCGTGGCCTCTTCCAGCCGGGCCAGACCGGCCAGGGCCTTCTCGCGGGCCAGACGCTCGACATAAGCCACCGGCGCCTCGCCTGGCTGCACCTGCTCATCGACCGCCGCCAGCACCTGCTGATGGGGCACACCGATCTGCTCGAGCAGCTCACGACGGCGGGGCGAGGTGGAGGCCAGATACAGGACAGGCATGACAGGCAGACTCCGAATCAGTGCACGCCCAGGCGGCGGCCACAGAAATGCATGATGATGAAGATCCAGGGCCAGAGCAGCGCACTGACCAGCGCCGGAATCAGGAAGGCCAGGCTTGGCGGGCGATTGCCGCTGAGGCTGTCCAGCCACAGCAGCAACAGCTGGGCAAGGCCGAAGACCACCAGCAGCACCAGGCTCTGCTGCCAGACCGGGAACATGCGCAGCCGCTGCTGCAGGGAGATGATCATGAAGGCCACCAGCACCAGCACCAGCGCATGCTGGCCAAGCAGCGTGCCATGCAGCAGATCGGCGGCCAGCCCGAGCAGCCAGACACGGGTCATGCCAAGACGCAGCGGCGCCATCAGCAGCCAGTAGGCGATCAGCAGTGCCAGCCACAGCGGACGCCCCACCGCCATGAACTCGGGGATCGGCGCAATGCTGAGAATCAGCCCGCACAGCAGCGAGAACCAGACGAACCAGCCATTGCGGGAACGCGCATCGACCATCAGCGACCTCCTGGACGGGGCACGGGAGTAACAGGCACTGCAGGGGCCGCGGCCGGTGAGTCCGGGACGGTGACGCTGCCCGGGGCAGGCATTGCCTGAGCCGGCACTGACGGAGCGACTTCAGCGGCGGCGGGTGTCCCCTGCGGAGCACCCGCCTCGCGGGCGCGCCGATCCGCGGCTTCCTGGGCCTCGGCGGCCTCGAGGGCGCGCTGCTCGGGGCTGCGCGGATCACTGAAGACCAGCAACAGGTAACGGCTGCGGTTAAGACGGGCGGTGGGCACCGCATGCACCACGGCAAACGGCTGCCCGGGATCATTGATCACCGCACTGACCGTGGCCACCGGGTAGCCGGCCGGAAAGCGCTGGCCAAGGCCCGAACTGACCAGCAGGTCACCTTCCTTGATGTCGGCGGTATCGGCCACATGGCGCAGTTCGAGGCGTTCGGGGTTGCCGGTACCGATGGCGATCGCCCGCAGGCCGTTGCGGTTGACCTGTACCGGAATGCTGTGGGTGGTGTCGGTCAGCAGCAGCACCCGGGCGGTGTAGGGCATCACCTCGACCACCTGCCCCATCAGTCCCAACGCGTCGAGCACCGGCTGACCGATGAACACCCCATCCCGCTCGCCCTTGTCGATCAGGATGCGGTGGGTGAAGGGATTGGGGTCAACGCCAATCAGCTCGCTGACCAGCACCTTGTCATCCACCAGCGCGGCGGAGTTGAGCAGTTCGCGCAGGCGCACGTTCTGCTCGGTCAGGGTGGCCAGCTTCTGCAGACGGCGCTGCAGCAACAGGGCTTCCGCCTTGAGCTTCTCGTTCTCGGCGATCAGCTCCTCGCGACTGCTGAACTGCTGATTGACCCCCTGCCAGAGCCGCAGCGGCTGCTCGGCCAGCCAGTACAGCGGCGTGAGCAGCTGACCCAGCTGACTGCGCAGCGGACGCAGGCTGTCGACGCGGGCATCGGTGATCATCAGGGCGATGGACAGAACCGTCAGCACCAGCAGGCGCACACCCAGAGAAGGTCCCTTGGCAAAAAGCGGTTTGATGACCGGTTCCTCACAGTCGCAGCGCGCAGGCTTCCCGGCGCAGGAACTGCCCGGACAGCATCACCCGAACAGGCCGCACGGCGCGGGGCCGCCCGTCAGGCATGCCTCATTCGGTCGACAGCAGGTCCATGGCATGACGATCGATCATTTCCAGGGCACGGCCACCGCCGCGGGCCACGCAGGTCAGCGGATCCTCGGCGACGATCACCGGCAGGCCGGTTTCCTGGGCCAGCAGCTTGTCCAGATCGCGCAGCAGCGCGCCGCCACCGGTGAGCACCAGACCGCGCTCGGCGATGTCGGAAGCCAGCTCCGGCGGAGACTGCTCGAGCACGCTCTTGACCGCCTGCACGATGGTCGCCAGCGACTCCTGCAGCGACTCCAGCACCTCGCTGGAGTTGAGCGTGAAGCTGCGCGGCACGCCCTCGGCCAGATTGCGGCCGCGCACATCGATCTCGCGCACCTCGCCGCCCGGGTAGGCGGTGCCGATTTCCTGCTTGATGCGCTCGGCGGTCGACTCGCCGATCAGGCTGCCGTAATTGCGCCGCACATAGGTGACGATGGCCTCATCGAAACGATCCCCCCCCACCCGCACCGACTCGGCGTACACCACGCCATTGAGGGAGATCAGCGCAATCTCGGTCGTGCCGCCGCCGATGTCCACCACCATCGAGCCGCGCGCTTCCTCGACCGGCAGCCCCGCACCGATCGCCGCCGCCATCGGCTCCTCGATCAGGAACACCTCACGGGCACCGGCCCCGAGGGCCGACTCGCGGATCGCCCGGCGCTCCACCTGGGTGGACTTGCAGGGCACGCAGATCAGCACCCGCGGCGAGGGCTGCAGAAAGCTGTTCTCATGCACCTGATTGATGAAGTACTGCAGCATCTTCTCGCAGACGCTGAAGTCGGCAATCACGCCATCCTTCATCGGACGGATGGCGGAAATGCTGCCCGGGGTACGCCCCAGCATGCGCTTGGCTTCGGAGCCGACCGCCACCACGCTCTTCTGATTGCCCTGGTTGCGGATGGCCACGACCGACGGCTCGTTGAGGACGATGCCGCGTTCGCGCACATAAATGAGGGTATTGGCCGTCCCCAGATCGATCGACAGATCGCTGGAAAACATGCCGCGCAGTTTTTTCAACATGGGACAGGAACCCCGGGGGAACACGTGGGTAAAAGTGCCGCAGACTCTATCAACGGCAGGGATTTTGGGCAAGGCGGACATATGTTAGATTGTTCCGCTTTCCGCGCCGGCAAGCCCGCCAGATCGCAGCCTTTGGCTGCTTTTTCCGGCATGAGTTGCACCTCAGCCGCTGCCGGCAACCCCCTTGCTTTCCGCTGGAGATTTCCGATGGCGCTCGAACGCTGCGACGTGGAAAAAATCGCCCATCTCGCCCGTCACCTGCTTGTCAAGTGCTGATATTTTATATGAGCGATTCGACCTCTTAGGCTTTCT
>CAZFFB010000198.1:0-4498 GCA_964517735.1 uncultured Pseudomonas sp. | reverse complement strand
GATCCGTCTGGCCAGCGGTGAAGTGCTCCGCGCTACGGCGCGCCTGTATGGCATCGATGATGAGCGCAAGTTCACCCGGGTCGAGCCGCAGCCGGTGATCAAGAATGCCCTGGAGCTGGACAGCAAGGTGCGGGCGCTGGCCCTTGAAGGCGAGCAGCGTGTCGCGCAGCCGGGGCAGTTGCGGGTGCTGGGGGCAGGCCTCTATCAGGGTTTGAACAGCCTGGGCGCCGATTATCGCCTCAAGGTGCTGGGCAATGAGGTCGAGCCGGGCAGCAAGCCTGATCTGGACTTCCTGCGCCTGCGCCTGAATGCCCTGCAGAGCAATCAGTTCGGTAGCCAGTGGCAGGGGGTGGCCTCGGGGGTGCTGTACTGGTCCGAGGATACGCTGCCGGAGAGCGAGCAGGTGCTGTTTGGCGATCGCAACTTCGGTCGCGGCTACTCGGAAGATCAGGCGCGGGGCGACAAGGGCTGGGGACTCAGCTATGAGCTGAACCGCACCTTCAGCCGCAACGGCACCTGGGTGCGCATGCTGCAGCCCTATGCAGTGCTGGACAAGTCGCGGACATGGTACAACGAGGCGGGTGCCGATGCGGATCTGTCGTCATTCGCGCTGGGGATGCGCTTTGGTGATCGCCGCTACTACAACTTGGCGCTGGAGGCGGCCAAGCCGCTGGGTGACAAGGCGATCGACACCAACAACCGCGAGCCGCGGGTCGGGTTCACGCTGAACTACGATCTGCGCTGAGGCGGGGTAACGAAAAAAGCCAGGCAATGCCTGGCTTTTTTCGTGGTGCAGAGGGGCAGTGTTACTTAACAGCGCCACCCAGTGTTTCGCTGATCTTGGTGAACAGTGCGTCCAAGTCGGTACCTACGGCAGTTGCAGCCGTAATGAACGCCAGCGCGATCAGACCGGCAATGATGCCGTATTCGATCGCTGAGGCGCCGTCTTCGCGGCTGAGGAAGGTCTTGGCCTTGCAATACAGAGAAAGCATCTTGTCACCCATGTGGATTCCGTCCTGTGTGATTGGAGGGGAATGGTTGGTTCTCGCCTTGGATTTTAAGGCTTGCCATGCCGCCTAGGTATATACAAATCGAATTATTCTCAAGGTTGTGGGGTAGTGGGCATTTCCCATGTCTTGTGCTAAATACACGCCTCCCCGCCATGGCCTGTCCGTGAGATGATACTGCGGCTATGAGGGCGTGTCCGCAGAATGGTTCCGTCTTTTGTGGCACTCTGGGTTGCCCTGCAAGGATCTCCCGCCTTGCAGCGATTCTTCTTCGGATTTCATCCGTGTCCTGCAGACTGCCCCTTGGGGATGGGTCACAGGCTGCGGTAAGTCCTTGTGTTGCATTACCACGGCTGTAAGGAGAGCGCCGTCATGAATAGTCGTTTGACTCTGGTGCTGGCCGGCATCCTCTTGGTGGGGGCGCTGATGGCCGGTTACTGGGGGATGAATATGGGCCGCCAGCCCGATGCGGTGCCTCCGGTGACCGAGCTGATACCGGCGACGCCCGCACTGCCTGACCCGAACGAGGTGCGCGAGCGTGTCGAGGCGCGCATCGAGGAGGAACAGCGTACGCCTGTTGTGGTGCTGGCTCGTCCGCTCAAGGCGCTGACGCCGATCGTGGCTGAGGATCTGAGTGTCGAGCGCTTGCGCATCGCGCCGCCCGGCAGTTTCTCCAGCATCGACGAGCTGCTCAATCGCACCACCTGGCGCGACATCCCGGCCGGCAGCGTACTCAATGCCGCCAGCTTCGAGATGGGTGGGCCGCTGGCGCGGATGATTCGCCCTGAAGAGCGTGCCCTGGCGATTGCTGTCGATGAGGTGATTGGCGGCGGCGGTCATGTGATGCCGGGTGACTTCGTCGATGTGCTGCTTTACCTGCGCGAAAGTGAGAAGAACCGCGATCAGACCGCCCAGGTGGTGATTCCGGCTCTGCGGGTGCTGAGCTTTGGTGATGCGCTGGGTGCGACCAACAGCGGCGAGCCGGCTGTCACGCGCAGCGCCGAGGAAGAGGAGGCGCGCAATCGTCGTCGTCAGGCAGCCAGCACTGCAGTACTGGCCGTGCCCGAGTCATTGCTGACCCGCTTCATGCTGGCAGCGCAGATGCCGCCGCAGGTCGGTGGTCTGCGTCTTGCCGTACGCAGCGCGGATGAGCGCCTGCTGGCCGACTACTACGCCGGCAAGCCGCTGGTGGGGGATGTCGATGAACTCAAGCGCAAGCTGTTCCAGTTCGAGAAGCTGGCCCTGCGTGGCAATGCGCGACCCGCCCAGCCTCAGGCGCGCGCCGGGCTGGTGCCGCGTCCGCCGGCCGCGATCGAAGTCTATCGCGGTACCGAACTGACCAAGCAGAACCCCTGATGGGCAAGGAAGCGGATCATGACCCAATTTAAGAGAACCCAGCCAATGACCCGTCTCGCAGCCGCACTGCTGGCCAGTCTGGCCCTGCTGCCCGCTCATGCGGTGGCTTCCTGCGCAGCGCTCGAACCTGTGCCCGCTGTCCTTGAGGTCGTGCAGGGCATGCAGCGTGAAATGCGTTATCCGGTGGCCATCCAGCGTCTGGCCGTCGGTGATCCTGAAGTGGCCGATGTGCGTCTGGTCGGACGTAACGGTTTCTTGCTGACCGGCAAGAAGGGCGGCGCCACCAATGTGACGGTGTGGACTTCCTGCTCCAGCGAGCCGCGTCAGAGCATGGTCTTTGTGCAGGGTGCCGCAACCATGGCGGTGGCCCGCCCGGTACTGCCTCAGTATGACGAGCCGGAGCTGCTCAGCCAGGTACAGACCGATATCCAGTTCGTCGAGGTCAACCGCACCAAGCTGCGCGAGATCGGGGTATCGCTGTTTGGCGGGTCGAATTCGAAGAACTTCCTGTTCGGCGCGCCGGGTACCGTCAGCAGCGCCACCGTCGGTAGCGTAGCCGGCTCGGCGGTCGGAGCAACCCTCGGACTGCCGGACAGCGGCTTCAATATCCTCTGGGGGGGCGGCAGCAACCGTGTTCTGGGCGCCCTCAACGCCCTGGAAGGCAGCGGCTTTGCCTATACCCTGGCGCGCCCGAGCCTGGTGGCCATGAGCGGCAAGACCGCCAGCTTCCTGGCCGGTGGCGAGTTCCCGGTGCCGATTCCCAGCAGCGGCAGTGACTCGGTGAGTATCGAGTACAAGGAATTTGGCGTGCGCCTCAACCTGACGCCGACGGTGGTTTCCGCCGATCGCATCACCCTCAAGGTCGCGCCAGAAGTCAGCGAGCTGGACTTCACCGCCGGCGTCACCATCCAGGGCACCAGTGTGCCGGCTCTCAATGTCCGGCGTACCGATACCACGGTTTCCTTGGCCGATGGCGAGAGCTTCGTGATCAGCGGCCTGCTCAGTGCCCGCAATACCTCGGAAGTCGAGAAGCTGCCGGGGCTTGGCAATCTGCCGGTGCTGGGGGCCTTCTTCCGCTCCTCGCGCATCGACCGTGAAGAGCGCGAACTGCTGATGATCGTCACTCCGCGCCTGGTGCGTCCGCTGGCCAGTGATGCGCGTCTGCCGCAACTGCCGGGCGAATCGCTGCGCCAGTATGACCCCAATGTCATCGATCAGGTGCTGTTCGAAGATGGCCGTTTCGATGGCCGTACTGGCCTGTCACGGTAAGGGATATACCCATGGAACATACTTTTCTCGCCGCCTCGCAACGCGCTGCCGACACCGAATGGCTGCAGGAGGCTCTGGCGCCGCTGGGGCAGGTATTGCGTGCCGGGGATACCCTGGACGAACTGCTCGACCTGATCGAAGTGACGGGTGCCAGTCTGGTCTTTGTCGGCATCGACCGCGAACGTACTGTGGCGCAGTGTGCGCTGATCGAGGGGCTGCTTGAGGCGCGACCGATGCTGGTGGTGGTGGCCATCGGTGATGGTTTCGACAACCAGCTGGTCATCTCGGCCATGCGTGCCGGCGCGCGCGACTTCATGTCCTATGGTCTGCGCAGCAGTGAAGTGCTGGGCCTGGTGCGGCGCCTGACCCAGCGGCTGCCGCAGCTGCCGGCGCGGCGCGAGCAGGGCAGCCTGACCATCATCTATGGCGTGCAGCCCGAGGTGGATGCGGCGCTGGTGGCCAGCCATCTGGCGCTGGGGCTGCAGCAACGCGGCCAGGCCACACTGCTGGTGGATCTGGGCCTGCCGGCGGGCGAGAGCCTGGAGTTGTTCAGGTCGGAGACCTCCTTTACCTTCGGTGACGCGCTGCGCAATCTGCGGCGTCTTGACAGCAACCTGATCGAGAGCGCCTTCTGCCGGCATCCCGGCGGCATGCGCATCCTGCCGCAGATGGCGGAGGATCGACTGGCGGACTGTTCGTCCGCCGAGCTGTACCTGCTGCTGGGTTCGTTGCGGCAGAATTTTGCCCATGTGGTGATCAATCTCTGCGGCCAGCCGGACAGCGATGCCCTGCGTACCTGCATCAATAACGCCCAGCGCCTGTACTGGTACATCGACCAGAGCGTTTCCAACTGCCGGCGCAATCTC
>CAZFFB010000197.1:0-4502 GCA_964517735.1 uncultured Pseudomonas sp. | reverse complement strand
AGACCCGCTGTACGGGTTTCGCCCTGCAGCGAGTAGAAGATTTCAGTGATTCGCAAGGTTCGATTCATGGGCACCGGGCGTGCTGGCGGAACAGGCCAACCGCCTCCGTTGCTGAAAATGGGGCGGCCAGTGTAACGAAAAAACCCGCGCCAGGCGCGGGTTCTTCGAGTACAGCCACCTCAGAGGCGGGTCAGTTCACGCTGCGCCAGCTGGGCGGCTGAGCTGCCCGGATACTGCGTGATGACCTGCTGGAACGCGGCACGCGCCTTGTCGGCATTGCCCAGGCGACGCTCGACATCACCGAGCTTGTACATGGCATCGGCGACCTTCTGGTGTTGCGGCCAGACCTGCGCCACCCGCGCAAAAGCCTGACCGGCAGCCGCCAGATCACCCCGGGCCAGCTTGACCTCACCCAGCCAGTACTGGGCATTGGCCGAATACTGACTGTTGGGATAACGCCCAAGAAATGCGCTGAATGCCTGATCCGCCTTGGCAAAGTCCTTGGCCTTGATCAGATCGAACGCAGCATCGTAGAACAGCTTTTCCTTGGCCGGATCCCCTGGCGTGGCGGTGGATGGCGGCTGAACGGCAGCGGCATTTGCCGCCGGTGCCTGTGCTGCCATCTGACTCGCAGCAGGCACAGCTGCCGCCGATGACAGGCGGCTGTCGAGGTTCTGGTAGCGTTCCAGCCCCTCTTGCTTGAGGCGCTGGATTTCGTACTGCTGCTCCTCGAGCATGCCCCGCAGACGAGCGGTTTCTTCCTGCAGCTGTTGCAGCTGCAGGAACAGTTCGCCTTGCGCAGTGATGGGCGCGACAGCGCCCCCCACATAGGCTCCACCCGCCATGCCCTGGCCGGCGGGCGGGTAGTAGCCGCCCTGCCCATCAGTAACCGGAACCGGCTGGGCCTGTACGCTCAGCGCACTGGCCATCAGGGTGATCAGGACGAAATGACGGGGAAGCCTGAGCATGGCGAATTACTTGCGCAGTTCGACGCGACGGTTCTGCGCCCAGCTGCCTTCGCCGCTACCCATGACGGCCGGACGCTCTTCACCGTAGGACACCAGCTCAAGCTGGGCCGGGGAAACGCCCTGCAGTACCAGGTAGCGCTGAACGGCCTTGGCACGACGCTCACCCAGCGCCATGTTGTACTCACGGGTACCACGCTCGTCGGCATGACCTTCCAGCACGACACGGGCGCCGTTGGCCTGCAGATCGCGGGCGTGTACATCCAGGGCACGCATGGCTTCAGGCTTCAGATCGGAGCTGTCGTACTCGAAGTAGAAGGTAGTGATGGCACGCAGGGCAGCTTCTTCGCTGCTCAGGCCGCTATCCATGGCGCGTGCATTCACATCAGAGCCATAGCTCGCGTTCGGATCCACGGCGCCTTCGCCGGCCGCATCACCGCCCTTGGAAGAACAGCCCACGGCAGCTGCCATAGCCAGGCTCAGCGCAGCAAACTTGCCGAATTTCAGCATTTCCATCATGTAACTCCTAAAACCCCACAGGTGTGTTTGGTATACAGCTAAAAAACCGCATCAGTTCAGGTAGGGGGACCAGGAAGGCTCTCGGACTTCGCCTTGAGCAACAGGAAGCGGGAGCCTCACGCGACCATTGGTGGACACGAGCATCAAGACTCCCCTGCCCTGCTGGCGGGTGGCGTAGATTAGCATGGCGCCATTGGGCGCAACAGTGGGCGACTCATCCAAACTGGTCTGCGCCGAGAGCACGCGAACGGTGCCACGCTGCAGGTCCTGAGCCGCGACGCGGAACACCGTGAAACCGTCCTGACGATGCACCATCACCAGGGTCTTCTCATCCGCCGACAGCTTCGGATTGGCATTGTAATTGCCGACAAAAGTCACCCGCTCAGCACCGCCGCCATTCACGCTGGTCTTGTAGATCTGCGGACGCCCACCCCGGTCGGAAGTGAAGTACAGGGTCTGTCCATCCTTGCCCCAGAACGGCTCGGTATCAATGGCCGGGTGATTGGTCACGCGGCGCAGCTGGCGACTGCCCATGTCCATCACATAGATTTCCGGATTGCCATCACGCGACAGCACGAAGGCCAGACGCCCGCCATCTGGCGACCAGGCCGGCGCACCGTTGAGCCCCTCGAAATCGGTGATCTGCTCGCGGCGACCGGTATCGATGTGCTGAATGAAGATCCGCGGGCGACGCTGCTCGAAGGACACATAAGCAATCCGCCGACCGTCAGGCGCAAAACTGGGCGAGAGAATCGGCTCTCGGGACTGCAGCAAGGTCACTGCGCGGGCACCGTCGTAGTCAGAGCGCTGCAGGGTATAACGGGTGTTGTTGGCGGCAAAACGCTCGGCCGTCACGTAAAGCAGACGGGTGGAGAAGGCCCCCTTGATGCCGGTCAGCTTCTCGAAGGCCTGATCTGCGATGTAGTGAGCCATGTCCCGAAGCTGCGCGGTGCTGCCAGCCACGCTGCCGGCATCCACCTGCTGCTGAGTGGTGACATTGAACAGCGCATACTGGACCTGCACCCCCGCGCCGCCCGGCTGGACACTGCCGATCAGCACATACTGGGCGCCCAGTGCCTGCCAGTCCCGATAGATGACCTCGCCCGGCTGACTGGGCCGACTGATCATGTTCTGCGCCGGGATGGGCTCGAAGTAGCCGGAGTTGCGCAGATCATTGCCGATGATCTGCGCCATGTCCTCGGGCAGCATGCTGGCACCGCCGAAGGGCACCACGGCGATCGGTGTGGCACGGTCGGTGCCGCTGGAAATCACCAGCGGGTCAGCGGCCCGGGCCATACCGGCCAGCATGACCAGCCCCAGCAGGGCGAGGCGAATCAGGGTATTCACAGGCTCAAGTCCTCCGGTTTGAAGATGATGCGACGTTGACGATACATACGATCAAAGGTCGCGCGGTCCAGTTGCTGCATTTCCGGGATGCGTCCGACATTGCGCACCGCCGCGACCGCCGAGCTGTCGAAGGGGCCATCGCCGCTGGAGCGGCTGACCTGGGCGTTGGTGATGGTGCCATCGGGCAGCATCTGGATCAGCACCTCGACACTCATGCCGTTGCGGGCCGACGGCGGACGCCGCCACTGCTGACTGACCAGGCTGATGATCAGGTCATCCAGACTGCCGGCCACCTGATTGCCGACCGTATCGGCCAGCGCCTGCTGGCGCTGCACCGAGTCTGACAGCAGCTCGGCCAGCGCGGCGGCCTTCTTGTCTTCCTCAGCCTTGCGGGCACGGGCGGCATCGGCGGCTGCCTTCTGGCGTACCTCATCAGCCGCTTTCTTCTTCGCCGCTTCCTCGGCGGCTTTCTTGCGGGCAGCCTCCTCGGCGGCCTTCTTGCGAGCCGCTTCCTCAGCGGCCTTCTTCTTGGCATCCTCGGCCGCCTTCTTTTTGGCCGCTTCTTCAGCGGCTTTTTTCTTCGCCGCCTCCTCAGCCGCTTTCTTGCGGGCCAGCTCAGCCTGTTCGGCCTTCTTCTGCGCCTCGGCTTTTTTCTGTGCCTCGGCCTGCTTCTGGGCTTCAGCCTGTTTCTGGGCTTCGGCTTTCTGCTGCGCCTCGGCCTTGGCGGCGGCCTGCTTTTGCGCCTCGGCGGCCTTCGCCGCAGCCGCACGCGCTTCGGCCTGCTTTTGCTGCTCGGCGCGTGCCGCTGCCTGCTGGGCTAGGCGGCGCTGCTCTTGCTGGTCAGGCTGGTACTGCGGCGCGGCCGTCTGACGCGCTTCGCCGGCGATCTTCTGATTGGTCTGCACGGTCGCCTGGCTCTGCGACTGCAGCTGATAGAGCGTCGCCTGCACCACCGGCCGTGAAGGCGGCAGCTCCGGGGTCAGGCTGAAGCTGACAAACAGCAGCACGGCGATCAGCACATGCAGCAATACGGCCCAGAGGGTCGGCCAGAAATAGCCCTCCGAGGGGGAGCGCATCGGCAGTCGCATCAGGGCGCCTCAGTGATCAGGCCGACATTGCCGACACCCGCCTGCTGCAGGCCGCCCATGGCCTGCATCACGGCGCCATAGTCGACCGCCTTGTCACCCCGGACGAAGACCTGGATCTGCTTGCCCTGGCTGCGGCCCTGACTGAGGATCGCGGTGACGGCCTGGGTCATCTGCTCCAGGGTCAGCGCACGATCCTGCACGGTGTCGGTGTCGACCTCGCTGCCCATGTTCCAGTAGTAGGTGCGATCCGCCTTGATGGAGATGGTCAGCACCTGGGCGTTGTTGTCCTGAGGCAGGGCCTCGCTGCTGACCTTGGGCAGATCAACCTTGACGCCCTGATTGAGCATCGGTGCGGTCACCATGAAGATCACCAGCAGCACCAGCATGACGTCGATATAGGGCACGACGTTCATCTCGGCGACCGGCTTGCGTCTGTTGCGAATTCTGGCCATCTCGTCTCGAACCTGTAGGAGTCACGGCACCGCGCCACCGAATCTGGCGGCGCGATCACGGATCATTCGTCGCTGGCATGCACCTTGCGGTGCAGGATGGCCTGAAATTCATCGGCGAAGGTGTAGTAGCG
>CAZFFB010000196.1:0-4553 GCA_964517735.1 uncultured Pseudomonas sp. | reverse complement strand
GCTCGGCCAGTGGATGGCGCGGGAGGCGCTATCGAGGTCGATGCAGCGAAAGGCGCCGAGCAGCAGGCAGCCGAGCAGCGCGGCCAGTACGTTGGGCAGCAGGCCGCTGACCATCAGCGCAACCATCACGGCGAGGCTGAACAGGGCGTGCGGTGCACGGCTCTGCGCTGGTGCCACCTCGTCTACCTCGGCCGGCAGACCGAGCACCAGAAAATCACGGCTGCGTCCCTGCAGACGGCGGATGTCCTTCCACTTGCCGGCCACCAGCAGGGTATCGGCGGCCTTGAGCTGCTCATCGACCAGCAGCCCCTCGAGGGCCTGCTGCTGGCGGCGCAGGCCGATGACGTTGAGCCGGTAGCGGCCGCGAAAGCCGAGTTCCTGAATGGTCTTGCCGGGCAGCCGCGACTCCGGCGGCAGGATGACCTCGACCAGGCCGAGCTCGCGGGCGTGCTCGGCATAGTAGGAGCTCTGCATGGCGAGTGGCTCGAGGCCGAGGTCACGGTACTCGCCGGCCGCGTCGATGGCCGCACTGGCCAGGTCGACCAGCAGCACATCGTCGCCACGCAGTTCGCTGTCGGCGCTGGCGCGCAGCAGCTCGCGGCCGAACGGGCGCTGACGTTCGATGGCGATCACGTTGATGCCGTGCAGGCGGCGCAGCTGCAGGCCGTCCAGCGCCTGGCCGGCCAGCGGCGAGTCGTGACGCAGGCGCAGACGCCGTTCGCGACCGATCAGGCGGTAGTCGCGGACCAAGTCGGCGATGGTGCTGCGCGGCTCGCCAGTATCGACGTCCGCGGCGGCGCCACCCAGCCAGCGGCGTACCAGCAGCAGATAGCCGATGCCAAGGGCAAGGATCACCAGACCAATCGGGGTGAAGCTGAAAAAGGCGAAGCCGGCATGGCCGGCGCGCAGCAGCTCGCCATGCACCACCAGGTTGGGCGGGGTGGCGACCAGGCTGAGCATGCCGCTGATCAGCCCGGCGAAGGCCAGCGGCAGCAGCAGCCGGCCTGGGGCAATCCGCTGGCGGGCGGCGATGCTCAGCGCCACCGGGATGAACAGGGCGACCACACCGGTGGAACTCATCACCGAGCCGAGGCCGGCGACGCACAGCATCATGAGCGCCAGCAGACGTGCTTCGCTGGCCCCGGCGCGACGGCTCAGCCATGCGCCGAGACGGTAGGCGATGCCGGTGCGCACCAGCGCCTCGCCGACCACGAACATGCAGGCGATCAGTACCACCGCTGGATCGGCAAAGCCGCGCAGTACCTCGTCGATCTCCAGCACACCGGTGAGCGGCAGGGCGATCAGCATCAGCAGGCCGACGGCATCCATGCGCGGACGATTGCGCACGAACAGCAGCATGGCGAGCAGCAGCAGGCCGAGCACCAGCCACAGCTGCGGGTTCACACTCACGGGTAGCCCAGCACCTGTTTCAGGCGCGGCAGGTTGGCCGCTACCCAGTGGCGATCGATAGCGCCCCAGTCGCGGATCGCGTAGTGGCCGGCGTTGCGGCGCTCGCCGGACTCCTGCTGGAACTGGCAGTCGATGTCCAGCTCGGCCAGTGCCGCCACGGTGTCCTGGGCGGTGCGCCGCGGCATGCCGGTGGCGGCCATCAGTGTCGGCACGCTGGTGGCGCTGCCGCTGTCGATCAGCCAGGCCACGTACAGGCGGCGGTAGAAGCTGCTGCGGGTCTTGCTCACGTCCACGTCCACGTCTCGTCCGTAGTCAGGTCAGGTCAGGGCCAGCAGGCCCAGGTAGGTGGCGGCACCGGCACTGTAGCCGAGAAACGCCAGCAGGCTGATGCGCTTGAGGTACCAGAGAAAACTGATGCGTTCCATGCCCATGGCCGCCACACCAGCCGCCGAGCCGATGATCAGGCTGCTGCCACCGGTGCCGGCGCAGTAGGCGAGCATTTCCCAGAATACGCCATCCACCACGAACAGGCCGAGCCAGGCACTGTCTGCACCGGCAGCCATCTCGTTGCCGGTGGTCAGCGGATACATCTTCATCGCACCGGCCACCAGCGGCACGTTGTCGACCAGCGCCGACAGCAGGCCGATCGCGTAATTGATCGCATAGACATTGCCCAGCTGATCGCGCAGCACGCCGGCTGCGGCGGTCAGGTGGCCGGCGCTGGCCAGACTTGAGACCGCCAGCAGGATGCCGAGGAAGAACAGCACGCTGGGGGTATCGATCCGTCGCAGCACGCCGACCACCGACAGCGGGTGCTTGTCCTCATCATTCTTGCCGCGGTGCAGTACTTCGGTGACCACCCACAGCACGCCAAGGCCGAACAGGATGCCCATGTACGGCGGCAGGTGGGTCACGGTCTTGAATACCGGCACGAACAGCAGTGCAGCAAGGCCCAGTGCCAGCACCAGGTTGCGCTCGAAGGCACTGGTGGCGCTGCGTGCCTCCTCGCCGAGGTGGCTGCGCTGGCGGGGCCGCGGCGCCTCGCCTTTCAGGCGCAGGCTGAGGATCAGCAGCGGCACCAGCAGGCACACAAGGCTAGGCAGGAACAGCCGGCTGATCACCCCGGAGGCAGTGATCTGGTTGCCGATCCACAGCATGGTTGTGGTCACGTCACCGATCGGCGACCAAGCGCCGCCGGCGTTGGCGGCAATCACCACCATACCGACATACAGCCAGCGCTCGGGGCGCCCGCGTACCAGCTTGCGCAGCAGCGAGACCATGACGATGGTGGTGGTCAGGTTGTCGAGCACCGCGGAAAGGAAGAAGGTCAGCAGGCTGACGATCCACAGCAGGTGCACCCGTTTGCGGGTCCTGATCCGCTCGGTGATGGCCCGAAAGCCCTCGTGGGAGTCGATCAGCTCGACGATGGTCATCGCCCCGAGCAGGAAGAACAGGATCTCGGCGATCTCGCCCAGATGATGGCGCAGCTCGCCGGCCGGATCATGGCTGCCGGCGCTGAGGCCCGGCAGGCTGTCGGCACCGAAGACCAGCAGTGTCCAGCACAGCACGGCAGTGAGCAGGGCCGAGGCGGCCTTGTCGATTTTCAGCGGGTGTTCGAGGGCTATGCACAGGTAGCCGACGACGAAGATCAGGGCCATCCAGATAAACATGGGGTGCACTTCCGGCAGGGCAAGGGGCGGGGTGAGTGTTACCGGTTGTTTCCGGCATCCCCGAGCATGCCTGAAGGGCGCAGGCCTGCAAAGCGGCACACGCCTGCGCCGGCCACCGGCGGTGTGCCGGTGGCCGGTACCGGCTTACAGCGCAGCGATGCGCGCGCGCTGCTCGGCCAGCTGGGCCAGGGCCTGCTCGGCTTCGGCCAGCTTGGCGCGCTCTTTCTCCAGCACCGCTTCCGGCGCCTTGGCGACGAAGCCCTCGTTGGCCAGCTTGCCGCCGACCCGCTGCACTTCGCCCTGCAGGCGCGCCAGCTCTTTGTCGAGGCGCGCCAGCTCAGCGTCCTTGTCGATCAGCCCGGCCATCGGCACCAGCACTTCCATCTCGCCGACCAGCGCGGTGGCGGCCAGCGGCGCTTCCTCGGAGGCGGCCAGCACGCGCACCGACTCCAGCTTGGCCAGCTTGGCCAGCAGCGGCTCGAAGGCGGCCAGACGGGCGACGTCCTGTGCGCTGGCGTTGCCGAGCACCACGTCGATGCGCTTGGCCATGGAGATCTTCATCTCGCCGCGGATCTGCCGCACGCCGAGCATGAACTCTTTCACCCAGCCGATATCGGCCTCGGCGGCGGCGTCCAGTTTCTCGGTTTCGGCAGCCGGCCAGGGCTGCAGCATCAGGGTATCGCCCTGCTTGCCAGCCAGCGCCTTGATGCGCTGCCAGATCTCCTCGCTGATGAACGGCATCATCGGGTGGATCAGGCGCAGGATGGCTTCCAGCACCTGCACCAGGGTGCGGCGGGTGCCGCGCTGGCGCTCTGCCGAGGCGGTCTCGTCCCACAGCACCGGCTTGACCAGCTCCAGATACCAGGCGCAGTACTCGTCCCAGATGAACTCGTAGAGCGACTGCGCGGCGAGGTCGAAGCGGAACTGGTCGAGGTGGCGGGTGACGTCCTGGGTGCAGCGCTGCAGGGCGGAGAGGATCCAGCGATCCACCGCCGACAGCTCGACCGCCTCGCCGTGGGCGCCGCAGTCCTGGCCGTCGGTGTTCTCCAGCACGAAGTTGGTGGCGTTCCACAGCTTGTTGCAGAAGTTGCGGTAGCCCTCGACGCGGCCCATGTCGAACTTGATGTCGCGGCCGGTGGAGGCCAGCGAGCAGAAGGTGAAGCGCAGCGCGTCGGTGCCGTAGCTGGCGATGCCCTCGGGGAACTCGGCGCGGGTCTGCTTGGCGATCTTCTCGGCCAGCTTGGGCTGCATCATGCCGCTGGTGCGCTTGGCCACCAGGGTTTCCAGGTCGATGCCGTCGACGATGTCCAGCGGGTCGAGCACGTTGCCCTTGGACTTGGACATCTTCTGCCCCTGGGCGTCGCGCACCAGGCCGTGCACGTACACGTCGCGAAACGGCACCTGGCCGGTGAAGTGCAGGGTCATCATGACCATGCGCGCCACCCAGAAGAAAATGATGTCGAAACCGGTGAC
>CAZFFB010000195.1:0-4563 GCA_964517735.1 uncultured Pseudomonas sp. | reverse complement strand
CCGGCAATCTGGGCCCCGCGCCGGAAGGCGCCGACCTGGAAGAACAAGGCTTCGGCTGGATGAACCACAAGACCCGCGGCATCGGCCGCGACACCGTGACCAGCGGCATCGAAGGCGCCTGGACCACCCACCCCACCCAATGGGACAACGGCTACTTCAAGCTGCTGCTGGGCTATGAGTGGGAGCTGAAGAAGAGCCCGGCCGGCGCCTGGCAGTGGGAGCCGATCAACATCCGCGAGGAAGACAAGCCGGTGGATGTGGAGGATCCGAGCATCTGCCACAACCCGATCATGACCGACGCCGACATGGCGATGAAGATGGATCCGGCCTACCGCAAGATCTCCGAGCGCTTCGCCGCGGATCAGGCCTACTTCTCCGAAGTGTTCGCCCGCGCCTGGTTCAAGCTGACCCACCGCGACATGGGGCCGAAGACCCGCTACATCGGTCCGGAAGTCCCGGCTGAAGACCTGATCTGGCAAGACCCGGTACCGGCAGGCAATACCGGTTACGACGTGGCCGCTGTCAAGGCGAAGATCGCCGCCGCGGGCCTTTCGGTCAGCGAGCTGGTCAGCACCGCCTGGGACAGCGCCCGCACCTTCCGCGGCTCCGATTATCGCGGTGGTGCCAACGGTGCGCGCATCCGCCTGGCGCCGCAGAAGGACTGGGAAGGCAACGAGCCGGCCCGTCTGGCCAAGGTGCTGGCAGTGTATGACGCGATCGCCGCCGAAACCGGGGCCAGCGTCGCCGATGTGATCGTGCTGGGTGGTAACGTCGGCCTCGAGCAGGCCATCAAGGCGGCCGGGCTGGCGGTCGAGGTGCCGTTCGCACCGGGTCGTGGCGATGCCACCCAAGCGCAGACGGATGTCGAGTCCTTCGAGGTGCTCGAGCCGCTGGCCGATGGCTTCCGCAACTGGCTGAAGAAGGACTACGTGGTCCAGCCGGAAGAGCTGCTGCTCGACCGTGCCCAGCTGATGGGGCTGACGGCGGCGGAAATGACCGTGCTGATTGGCGGCATGCGGGTCCTTGGCACCAACTACGGCGGCAGCGCCCATGGCGTATTCACCGACCGGGTTGGCGTGCTGAGCAACGACTTCTTCGTCAACCTGACCGACATGGCCTACAGCTGGAAGCCGACTGGGCGTAACAGCTACGCCATCGTCGAGCGCGCCAGCGGCGCCACCAAGTGGACCGCCACCCGTGTCGATCTGGTGCTGGGTTCCAACTCGATCCTGCGCGCTTACGCCGAGGTGTATGCCCAGGACGATAACCAGGAGAAGTTCGTCCGTGACTTTGTCGCGGCCTGGTCCAAGGTGATGAACGCCGATCGCTTCGATCTGGCCTGATCACCCAGGCCACCCTGCCTCGTGCGGGGTGGTCGTCAGGGCTCATCCACAGCGCCGATACAGCAAGACTGTATCGGCGCTGTGCATTTATAGGCTGGTCTCAGCGCGGCGCAGGGCGCACGACCTGCAGCGCCTGGGCCAGACTGGCCGCCGATAGCTCCCCCAGATGGGTGCCGCGCAGACGTCCGTGCGCATCGTAGAACAAGGTGGTGGGCAGCGAGCGCGAGCCGGCCAGCGCGCCCAGGGCCGCCGAGGCATCAAACAGCAATCCATCCAGCGCCAGCCCCTGCGCACGCAGGTACGCCTGCACGGTCTCGGGCGCCTCGCCTTGATTGACGAACAGAAAACGCACCCCGGACTCCCGCTGCTGGGCCTGCGCGAGGACCGGCATCTCACGCCGGCACGGCGGGCACCAGGTGGCCCAGAGATTGATCACCAGCGGCTGGCCCTGCAAGGACTGCAGCTCGACCCCCTGCCCCTGCGCATCCCGCAAGGTAAGGGCCGGCAACTGCTGGCTGCGCTCCAGCGCCTGCAGCACTGCCGTGCCGCCACCCCAGATCCCCAGCCCGACCAGCAGCGCCAGCCCGAGCGGACAGCGCAGTGCCGCCGAGCGCCCGCCATAGCATGCCGCCGCCAGCACGCCGGGCCAGGGCGTGAAGCCCCCATCGCGCAGATCAAGGACCGCCCACCAGGGCTGTCCGCCAAAGTGCTCGCGGTATTCCCAGACAAACGCCGCCCGGGCCACCAGCAGCGCCAGCAGCCACAGACCGAACAGCAGGTTGTCAGGCGCCGGCAGCCCCTGACGGCGCGCCAGCCAGCTCGCCGCCACACTGGCCAGCAGCAGACTGACGATCAACAGCAGATGGGAGGTGGCCAGCACCAGCGGGCCAAGGGAAAGAGTGAGCATGGGGATATCCTGTCGCCGCGCCGGCCGCGCAGCACAGCCCCGGCGGGGCGCGATCCAGCGCGGCTGACCGGGCGCAGGGTAACCGGCGAGCCACTGGCAGGCCAGCAGAGCAGCAAGATCTGCGGGCCCATCGCAGCGCCCGTCAGTGTGCCTGCTCCCACTGGCGGGCATCGCGCAGGCTGGCGCTGGCCACATAGCGCGCCTGCCCACCCACCTCTTCCAGCTCGGTCAGCCCGGCCAGCTCGCGCACCACCCGGTAGCGTTTGCCCACCTGCTTGTCGTGCAGCGGATAGAGTTCGGCGAGCAGACGCGCCAGCTCGGTAATACTGGACATGGATACACCTGATTTTCAGCAAGGATGGCAGCTATTTACCGCCTCGCCATGACAATTTGACGATGCCGCTACCGCCGCAGGCGATACCCGCGATTTGCACTGCAACGCGCCTTGCGCCGATGATGAGCGGGCAGTGACGGACACCCCGCCTGCCCCTTCACCCCGTTGCCGAGGACTCTACCGTGACCTGCGACCATCGCCCGCTCGAAACCCTCCTGCATGACGCCATCCCGCTGACCCGCGCCATGGGGCTCAAGGTGCTCGGCTGGCAGGACCACGAACTGCGCCTGAGCGTGCCGCTGGCCCCGAACATCAACCACACCGGCAGCATGTTCGGCGGCAGCCTGTACAGCAGCGTGGTGCTGGCCGGCTGGGGCTGGCTGACACTGCGCCTGCGCGAGGCGGGCATCGAGGATGGGGTGATCGTCATCAAGGGCGGGCAGATCGACTACCCGCTGCCGGTCATCGCCGATGCGCAGGCGGTTTGCGCCGCGCCGCCCGAGGATGAATGGCGGCGCTTTGAGGCGCTGTACCGGCGCCGTGGTCTGGCGCGCCTGTATCTGGACAGCCGCATCGTCGATGCCGAGGGCGCCGTGGCGGTGACCTTGCGCGGCGAATACGTGCTGCAGCGTCAGGGCACGCCGGCCTGAATCAGTCGAGGGCGCGCGCCAGTTGCAGCAGCGCGCCTCGCCAGGCACAGGCGCTGGGCAAGGCAAGAAAATGCGGATTGAGGTGATCGCCAAGCGGCGGATAGCACAGCGGTTGCCCGGCCAGATCCAGCACCTCGCCTCCCGCGCCCTCCAGCACGCCTTGCGCCGCGGCGGTGTCCCACTGCGAGGTGAGTGCCAGCCGCGGATAGCAGTCGGCCTGGCCTTCCGCCAGCAGGCAGAATTTCAGCGAGCTGCCGACACTGCTGAGCTGCAGATCGCCAAAACGCTCGGCCAGCCCGCCGAGCAGGCGCTCCTGAGCGGGGCTGCTGTGGCGCCGGCTGGCCACCACGGTAAAGGCTTCCTCCGGCGCCAGACGCACGCGGATCGGCCGCACCGCACCCGCCTCAAGGCACCACGCACCGAGTCCGGCACCGCCGTAGTAGCACCGGCCCTGCGCCGGCACACCGACCACACCGAACACCACCCGCCCGTGCTCGATCAGTGCCACATTGACGGTGAACTCCGGGCTCCCGGCGATGAACTCCTTGGTGCCATCCAGCGGATCGACCAGCCACCAGCGCTGCCAGTGCTCGCGCACCGCCTGGCCAATCGCGCAATCCTCCTCGGACAAGAGATGCACCTCGGGCGCCAGCCGGGCCAGGCCGCTGGCCAGCAGACGATGGGCGGCCAGATCGGCGGCGGTCACCGGCGAAGCATCAGCCTTGAGGGTGATGTCCAGCGCGCCACGCCAGAACGGCAGGATCGCCTCGCCCGCCTGCTGCACCAGCTCAATGACCGCGGACAACCACGGATGCGGCAACGTATTCATGGCTGATACTCGCCGCGCTGGCTGAGCAGATCGCGCACCAGATAGAGCGCCGCCAGCGCACGCCCCTCGGTAAAGTTGTCGCTCAGCGCCAGCTGGCTCAGCTCGCGAAGATTCAGGCGCTCGACCCGGATCGGCTCCGGCTCATCACCGGGCAGCGACGAGGGGTACAGATCGCGCGCCAGCACCACCTGAATCCGCTGATTCATGTAGCCCGGCGACAGCGACAGCTCGGTGAGGTGCTCCAGGGTGCGGGCGGCAAAACCGGCCTCCTCCTGCAACTCGCGGTTGGCAGCGGCAAGGATATCCTCGCCCGGCTCGACCAGCCCCTTGGGCAGCGACAGCTCGTAACTGTCGGTGCCGCCACAGTACTCCTCGATCAGCAGCACCGTCTCGGCATCCTCCATCGCCACCACCATCACCGCGCCATAACCCATGCCGCGACTGACCAGCCGCTCGTAGGTGCGCTCGACACCGTTGGCAAAGCGCAACTGCAGCTCCTC
>CAZFFB010000194.1:0-4569 GCA_964517735.1 uncultured Pseudomonas sp. | reverse complement strand
GTTTTCTGATCACCCGGCGCGAACTGGAGGATCGCATGGTCGTGCTGCTGGCCGGACGCGCCGCCGAGCAGCTGCAGTTTGCCGAGATCTCCACCGGCGCAGCGGATGATCTGGCCAAAGTCACCGACATTGCCCGGCAGATTGTCACCCGTTTCGGCATGAGCACGGTGCTGGGCCAGGTGGTTCTGGAGCGCCAGAGCAGCCATTTTCTCGGTGAGAACCTGCTGGGCGTACGGGAGCGGGACTACGCCGAGCAGACCGCCCGCGAGGTGGACCT
The DNA here is from genome assembly GCA_964517735.1 of uncultured Pseudomonas sp. Taxonomy (GTDB): domain Bacteria; phylum Pseudomonadota; class Gammaproteobacteria; order Pseudomonadales; family Pseudomonadaceae; genus Geopseudomonas. The sequence continues at coordinate 4,292 of CAZFFB010000194.1, read as the reverse complement.
GGCGGTACGCGAACTGATCGCCAGCACCTATGCACGGGCACTGGCAATCCTTGAGACGCGCCACGACGTGCTGATCCGTGGCGCCCAGCTGCTGCTGGAGCGCGAGACCCTGACCCCGGAGGATTTCCCGCCGCTGCAGCCGACGCAGGACACCCAGGGGACAACGGCGCCGGGCGCCGCTCCTCAATAATCGCGCTTGTAGAAGAGATCCAGCGAGCTGGCCAGCCCGCTGGCGGCCTCCAGATAGAGCTTGCGGCTCAGCTCATAGCGCAGCGCCAGGCTGTTGACCGGCTCGAACACCCCGACCCCATAACGCAGGCTGAGGTTAGGGGCCAGGTAGCCGCTGGCCACCACGCTTGAGGTCAGACCGGAGCCTTCGCTCTCCAGCTGGAAGTCCTGGATGCCGAGGCGATCGGCCAGTGAACGGGCCACCGGCGCACCACCGGCCAGCCCCAGCGCCAGCGCCGCCTGGCCGACCATGTTGTCATCCCCGCCGCTGCCCAGCGGGCGCCCCAGCACCAGGTAGGAGAGCGCCTGTTCCTGACTCATCGCCGGCTCCGAGAACACCTGGGTGAGCGGCGCATCACTGCGCCCGGAGAGACGCAGGCCGGCGGTGACGTCGCCGACGGTGCGTACCGCCTCGACATCCAGCAGCGGCTGGCTGACCGGTCCGGCAAACAGCAGGCGCGCACGGCGCAAGGTCAGCCGCTGGCCGTAGGCGCGGTAGCGGCCATTTTCAAGGCTCAGAGTGCCGCGACTGTCGAGATTGTCGCGAATGCGCAGATTGCCCTTGATATCCGCCGTCAGGCCAAAGCCCGAGAAACTCAGGCGCTCGGCACCCAGCGCAATACGCAGATCCATTTTCAGCCGCAAGGCCTCAGCCTGCTCCTCAGCACCGAGGATGCGGGCATCCTCAGAGACCCGTACCGCCTGCTCGGGCAGCTCCCGCACGCGGATACGGCCGCGCGGCACGGCAATCCGTCCGCCAAGGCTGAGCGCCCCCTCCACCAGACCGATCTGCAGGTCAGGCTCCACCTCCACCTCGGCAAAAGGTTCGATGCTGGCCGGCAGGCGACTGCCGCGCAGATTCAGGGCCATGGACAGCGACGGTGCCCAGCCCAGCGTGCCGTCCAGACGGCCGCGACCGTGCGCGCCACTGCGCCAGTCTCCGTCCAGCCGCGCCTGCTGGCCGGCGATATCGAGGGTCATCTGCAGGTCCCTGATCGGCAGCGGCAGCTCGCCGCCGCTGGCACGGCCGTCCTGCATGCGCAGCTGGCCGTCGACGCGCGGCGCCAGCAGGCTGCCGGAGATCCGTCCGCTGCCGTCGATGCGCCCGCCCAGCTGCTCGATCTGGGCGATGAAGGGCCGGGCCAGCGCCAGATCCAGCGCGGCGAGGCGGAAATGGCCAGACAGCGGCCGGGCGCCGGGGCGCGGATCGATGCCCAGATCCAGCGCCAGCTCGCCAAGCTGCGGACCGCTCAGACCCAGCTGGCTGTCGATACGCTGCGGGCGCAGGCGGCTGTCCAGGTAGAGGGACTGGTAAGCGATCTCCTGCCAGCGCTGTCTATCCGGCTCGCGCAGACGCAACACGCCACGGCCGGCATCCAGACGCAGACTGCCGGTCGCACCGCTGGCCGGCAGATCCAGGGAGACATCCCCCTGCAGGACACCCTGCCCGGCAAAGCCTTCCGGCAGCAAGGCCGCCAGGCGCTCCAGCTGCAAACCGCGCAGACGCAGGCGCAGCTGCGGATCAGGCAGCAGGCGCTGGGCATCGGCACACAGACTGGCGTCACCCGAGCGCCAGCAATGGGCGCCCAGATCGATGCGTCCGGCAGCACTGCGCTGCAAAGAGGCCGCCTCCTGCAGTTGCCAGTCCAGACCCGCCGCCACCAGCCGGCCACGCGCCAGCGCACCGCGCCAGCGCTGCGCGTCATCAAGACCACCTTGCAGGCGCAGATCAAGGATCAGGGGCTCGCCATCCAGCGTCAGGTCGAGGCTATGGCGGTTCAGGGTGCCGGCAGCCTCCGCCACCAGCGTGCCGAGCAGGCTGTCACCACTGCGCAGGCGCTCGGCCTTGAGGGCCAGACGGCCGCGCTGGCCGGCTTCAAGCGCGGTATCCAGTCGCAGGCGGCCCAGACGCTGCTCCCCATAACCCAGGCGCTGGCCATTCAGGCTCAGGCGGCCTTGCGGTGCGACGGGCGTACCGGCCAGCTGCAGGTCGCCGCCCAGCGCGCCGCGCAGGCCCGGCCAGAGCTGCTCAAGACGCCTGAGATTCAGCTCAAGGCGCCCTTCCAGCTTCTCAGCCCAGCGGCCCTGTCCCTTGAGGTGGTTGTCGCCAAGGCGCAGGTCAAGCCCTTCTGCGCGCCAGTCAGCCGGATGGCCCTGCACCTGCCCGCTCAGTGCCAGCGGCTGGCCGCGCAGGCGGCCCTGCAGATTCCACTGCGCCTCGGCCTGCAGGCCCGACTCAGCCAGGCGGCCACGGCTGATCAGGCGCCCGCCGATGTGCCCGGGCAGTTCGGCCAGCCAGTAGGCCGGATCAAGCTCTGCCACGGTCAGCTCGCCCTGCCAGCCCAGCACCTTGGCAAACTCCAGCGCCAGCGCCCCCTCGGCGCGCCCGCGTCCGGCCTCAAGGCGCAGGGCCGGCAGGCGCAGGGCGCCGAGATCCCCCTGCAGCGGACTGCGCAGACGCAACGGTCCGGCCGGGCCGTTCAGGCGGATATCGAAGTCACCGCGATAGGCCTGCGCCGCGTAGTCCACCTGCACCTTGAGGGCCTGCAGACGCAGATCCACGCCGTCCTGCGGGTAAAGCTGCTGCCAGTCGAAGGCATCCGCCTCGACACGCAGCACCGCGCTCAACGCTGTCTGCCAGCCCAGCGTGCCGGACAGCTGCAGCGCGGCCCCGGCGCCATCACGCAGGCGCAGCCGTTCGAGCTGCGCGCCCTGGGTATCAGCGCGGCCCTGCAGATTCAGGGCGACGGGCCGGTCGCGCCCGGCCAGCTGGCCACGGCCGTTGAGGGCAAAGCCTTGCTGCAGATCACCCCGAACGTCCAGCCCCAGCTGGCGCAGACGCAGGGTCGGCGGCAGACTGGCCGCGGCGAGAAAGTCACGGACCTCAAGGCTCAGCGCCAGCGGCAGCCCCTCCTGCAGGGGCGCCAGCCAGCCACTGAGCTGGGCATCCAGATAACCGCTGCTGCGCCCCTGCATGTTCAGGCGCTCCAGCAGGCTTCCGTCCAGCTCCACAGCCAGCTGCCAGGGCTGCCCCTCCAGCACGCGCAGATCAAGCCCGGCACGGGCGCGCAGCGGCCAGTCATCGTAGGGTTGCAGCGTCAGCGTCTCCAGGTGCAGCTGCAGGTCGTCGCGCACCAGCGTCAGGTCCGACAGGTGCAGACCGCTACGCCCCCATTGCGCGCTCAGGGAAAGATCGCGCAGCAGCTCGCGCTCATCCAGGCGCAGGCGGCCCAGCGTCAGGCGGCCCAGCTGCAGCTCAAGGGGCAGATGGATCTGTGGCAGCTGCAGTGGTCCGCGGGCCTCCTCGGTGGCCGGCGGCAGTGTCAGCGCGACCTCGCCGGCCTGCAGCTCATCCAGACAGAGCCGGCCCTGCAGCAGGCAGTGCAGGCGCAGCGCAGCATGCGGACGCTCGACCACCAGCACGGTGGCGCCGTCCGTCCACTGCAGACGCTCGGCCGACCAGCGGCTGTAGAGGCTACCGGCAAACTCCTCCACCACCAGTCCCGGCACCTGAGCCAGCAGCCAGTGGCTGCCACGCTCGCTGAGCGGCAGCAGCAGAAGCATCGTCAGCCCGAGCAGGATGATCAGCAGCAGCGCCGCCAGCCCTATGCACAGCCTCTTGAGCGCGCCCGTCACAATTCCGGCCCCATGGAGAAGTGAATGCGAAAGCCCGCGCCCTCGTCCTGATCCAGCGCGTGGGCCAGATCAAGGCGCAGCGGCCCGACCGGGGAGATCCAGCGTACCCCAAGGCCGATCCCGGTCTTGAGGGCATCGCTCAGGCCGTCGAAGGCATTGCCATGATCGACAAAGCTGGCCAGCCGCCAGCGCTCGGCCAGCGGATACTGGTATTCAAGGCTGCCGACCGCCAGGTAACGGCCCCCCACGCGCTGTCCCTCGCTGTCACGCGGCGACAGGGTCTGGTAGTCGTAGCCACGCACGCTCTGATCGCCCCCGGCAAAGAAGCGCAGCGACGGCGGCACCGCCTCGAAGTCATTGGTGGCGACGGCCCCCAGCTGCAGACGGCCCAGCAGACGATGACCACCACTCAGGGTGGTCAGGCCCTT
>CAZFFB010000193.1:2617-4572 GCA_964517735.1 uncultured Pseudomonas sp. | reverse complement strand
GTCAGCTGGTCGAGAAGATGAAGGAGCTGATCCCGCGGCAGATGTTCGATGTGGCGATTCAGGCGGCGATCGGCGGCCAGGTGGTGGCGCGCTCGACCGTCAAGGCGCTCAGGAAGAACGTGCTGGCCAAGTGCTATGGCGGTGACGTCAGCCGCAAGAAGAAGCTTCTGGAGAAGCAGAAGGCCGGCAAGAAGCGCATGAAGCAGGTCGGCAGTGTGGAAATCCCGCAGGAAGCCTTCCTTGCGGTGCTCAAGGTCGATAGCTGAGGTCCGCGCCTGTGAATTTCCCCTTGATGCTGGTGATTGCCGTGGCCGTGTGCGGCGCACTGACCCTGCTCGATCGCCTGTATCTGGCGCCCCGGCGCAGGGCAGCTATTGCCAGCTATCAACTGGGGGTGGCTCACGTCGATCCGCAGGTGCTTCAGCGCCTGTCCCGCGAGCCGCTGCTGATCGAGTACGGCAAGTCGTTCTTCCCGGTGCTGGCGCTGGTGCTGGTGCTGCGCTCCTTTGTGGTCGAGCCGTTCCAGATTCCCTCAGGTTCCATGCAGCCGACGCTTGAGGTGGGTGATTTCATTCTGGTCGACAAGTTCTCCTATGGGTTGCGCCTGCCGGTGCTGGATACCAAGGTGCTGCCAGTCGGCGAGCCGCAACGTGGCGATGTGATGGTGTTTCGCTACCCGAGCGATCCGAGCATCAATTACATCAAGCGGGTGGTCGGGCTGGCGGGTGACCATCTGGTGTATACCAGCGACAAGCGTCTGTTGATCAACGGCAGGCCGGTAGCCGAGCAGCTGCTGGGTGATGAGCCTGGCAGCCTTGGCAGTGCCCGCCTGTACCGCGAGCGACTGGGCGATGTGGAGCATGTGATCCGCAAAGAGATGCGCCGCTACCGCATCGAACCCAGCCGTGAGTGGGTGGTGCCGCAGGGGCACTACTTCCTGATCGGCGACAATCGTGACAATTCCAACGACAGTCGTTACTGGGATGATCCGCGCATCAGCCCTGAACTGCAGGGCATGGTTCCGGACGATCACATCGTCGGCAAGGCCTTTGCCATCTGGCTGAGCTGGCCGGCGCCCAAGCTGTCCAACCTGCCGACCCTTGCCCGTGTCGGGCTGATCCACTGATACCCGGAGTCCCGTGAGCAGCGCCTCTCTCGAACGTCTCGAGCGCAAGCTCGGTTATACCTTTGCCGATCGTACGCTGATGGTGCTGGCCCTGACCCACCGCAGCTTCGCCGGGCGCAACAACGAGCGTCTTGAATTTCTCGGTGATGCCATCCTCAACTTCGTGGTCGGCGAGGCGCTGTTCCAGCGCTTCCCCCAGGCCCGCGAGGGGCAGCTCTCGCGTCTGCGTGCCCGCCTGGTCAAGGGGGAAACGCTGGCCGTGCTGGCCCGTGGCTTTGAACTGGGCGACTTCCTGCGTCTGGGGTCGGGCGAGCTGAAAAGCGGCGGTTTTCGCCGTGAATCGATCCTTGCCGATGCGACCGAGGCACTGATCGGCGCCATTTATCTGGATCGCGGCATGGACAGTGCACGCGAGCGGGTGCTGGCCTGGCTTGAGCCCCATTTCGATGGCCTGACCCTGATCGATACCAACAAGGATCCCAAGACCCGCCTGCAGGAATTCCTGCAATCGCGCGCGTGCGAGTTGCCGCGCTATGACGTGGTGGATATCCAGGGCGAACCGCATTGCCGCACCTTCCATGTCGAATGCGAAATTGCCCTGCTCAATGACAAGACCCGTGGCCAGGGTGCCAGCCGTCGTATCGCCGAACAGGTGGCGGCCGCGGCGGCACTGGTGGCCCTGGGCGTGGAGAATGGCAATGACTGAATCCCCGAGCCGCTGCGGCTACGTGGCCATCGTCGGCCGGCCGAACGTCGGCAAGTCGACCCTGCTCAATCACATCCTCGGCCAGAAGCTGGCGATCACCTCGCGCAAGCCGCAGACCACCCG
>CAZFFB010000193.1:0-2517 GCA_964517735.1 uncultured Pseudomonas sp. | reverse complement strand
ATCACATCCTCGGCCAGAAGCTGGCGATCACCTCGCGCAAGCCGCAGACCACCCGGCACACCTTGCTCGGCATCAAGACCGAGGGGCCGGTGCAGGCGATCTACGTCGACACCCCGGGGATGCACAAGGACAACGACAAGGCGCTCAACCGCTACATGAACCGCAGCGCCAGCGCGGCACTCAAGGACGTCGATGTGGTGGTCTTCGTCGTCGACCGCACGCGCTGGACTGACGAGGATCAGATGGTCTTCGAGCGGGTCAAGTTCGTGCAGTGCCCGGTGATCCTGGCGGTCAACAAGATCGATCGGCTCGATGACAAGGGCGAGCTGCTGCCGCACCTGCGCTGGCTGGCCGAACAGCTGCCCGAGGCTGAGGTGGTGCCGATTTCGGCGCAGAACGGGCAGAACCTGGAAACCCTGGAAAAACTGGTCGGCGAGCGCCTGCCCGAGGGTGAGCACTTCTTCGCCGAGGATGAGATCACCGATCGCAGTTCGCGCTTCCTCGCCGCTGAGCTGGTGCGCGAGAAGGTGATGCGCCAGCTCGGCGCCGAGGTGCCCTATCAGGTCACCGTGGAGATCGAGCAGTTCAAGCAGGAGGGGCGGATCCTGCACATCCATGCGCTGATCCTGGTCGAGCGCGACGGACAGAAGAAGATCATCATTGGCGACAAGGGCGAGCGGATCAAACGCATCGGCCAGGACGCCCGCCGCGACATGGAAAACCTGTTTGCCAGCAAGGTGATGCTCAACCTGTGGGTCAAGGTCAAGAGTGGCTGGTCCGACGACGAGCGCGCGCTGCGCTCGCTCGGCTACGGCGACGTCTGACCGGCCGGGCGGGCAGGCGTGTCCCCTGCGGCAGGGCCGGTGCAGGCCTTCGTGCTGCACAGCCGTCCCTACAAGGAGGCCAGTGCGCTGGTCGACTTCTTCACCCCCGAGGGGCGTCTGCGCGCCGTGCTGCGGGCGGCGCGTGGCAAGCGCGGCAGTCTGGCCCAGCCTTTTCAGCGCCTTGAGCTTGAGCGGCGCGGCCAGGGCGAGCTGCAGACAGTGGCGCGGCTCGAGCCGCTGGGCATTCCCTGGCGCTTTGCCGGGCCGGCGCTGTTTAGCGCGCTTTATCTCAATGAACTGCTGATGCGTCTGCTGCCGGCCGGTGATCCTCACCCGGCGCTGTTCGAGCGTTACGCGGCAACCCTCGAAGCCCTGGCGGGCGGCCGGGCACTGGAGCCTTTGCTGCGCAGCTTCGAATGGCGCCTGCTCGATGATCTGGGCTATGGTTTCGCCCTGAATCAGGACAGCGCAGCACAGCCGATCCAGCAACAGGCCCTCTACCAATGGTTGCCCGAGAGCGGTTTCCAGCGGGTCGAAGGCTGGCAGCCCGGACGGTTTTATGGCCATGAGCTGCTGGCTCTGGCTGAGGCGGCCTGGGAGCTGCCAGGTACGCTGGCGGCGGCCAAGCGGCTGATGCGTCAGGCGCTGGCCCCTCACCTGGGCGGTCGACCGCTGGTCAGCCGCGCGCTGTTCATCCACCGCAAGGAGTCTTCCCGTGACTGAAGCCAACCGCATCCTGCTGGGTGTCAACATCGATCACATCGCCACCCTGCGCCAGGCGCGCGGCACCCGCTACCCGGACCCGGTGAAGGCCGCGTTGGATGCCGAGGAGGCCGGCGCCGACGGCATCACCGTGCACCTGCGCGAGGACCGCCGGCACATCCAGGACCGCGACGTGCGCCTGCTTGCCGAGGTGCTGCAGACGCGGATGAACTTCGAGATGGGCGTCACCGAGGAGATGCTCGCCTTCGCCGAAGAGATCCGCCCGGCACACGCCTGCTTCGTCCCCGAGACCCGCCAGGAACTGACCACCGAGGGCGGCCTCGACGTGCTCGGTCAGGAGGCGCGGATCCGCGCTGCGGTCGAGCGCCTGGCTGCACTGGGCTGCGAGGTGTCGCTGTTCATCGACGCCGACCCGCGGCAGATCGAGGCAGCGGCGCGCATCGGTGCGCCGGCCATCGAGCTGCACACCGGGCGCTATGCCGATGCGCACACGCCGGCAGAGCAGATTGCCGAGCTGGCGCGAATCCGTGACGGTGTAGCCTGCGGCCTCGAGCATGGCCTGATCGTCAATGCCGGTCATGGCCTGCACTATCACAACGCCGAGGCAGTGGCGGCGATCCGTGGCATCAACGAGCTGAACATCGGCCACGCCATCGTTGCCCATGCGCTGTTCGTCGGTTTCCGCCAGGCCGTGGCCGAAATGAAGGCCCTGATCGTTGCCGCTGCACAGCGGCGCTGATCTGTTATGGCGGCGCGCCGTGCGGATGCTCCGTTCGGTGCTGCCGCCGATCCTCAACCCGGTCCGCCCCTTGCGCGGGTGACCACTGGAGCTGAAATGACTGACAAGATCGTGGTGGCCGCGCTGTACAAGTTCGTCACCCTTGCCGATTACCAGGCGCTGCGCGAGCCGCTGCTGGCCACCCTGCTGGCGCACGGCGTCAAGGGGACGCTGCTGCTGGCCGAGGAGGGC
>CAZFFB010000192.1:0-4592 GCA_964517735.1 uncultured Pseudomonas sp. | reverse complement strand
TCCAGCCGCGGCTGATGCTGCCGCTGTCCTTGTCCTACGACCACCGGGTGATCAACGGTGCCGCGGCCTGCCGCTTCACCCGCCGCCTGGCGGATGTGCTAGCGGAGATCCGCACCCTGCTGCTCTGAGTCCTCAGAGCAGCAGCGCTTGCACGACACGGCCCCGCCCAGGCGGGGCCTTGTCGTATCCGGTGAAGGTTTGCGGATTGCCTGTGCGGCGCGGCACAGGCATCTTGGGCCTTTCATGTCACGGCCTGAGGAGAGCTCCATGGTCCTGCGCTCACAGATTCTCGTCCACAAGCAGGCGCTGCCCAGCGCCGAACAGGCCCTGCCCGGCCGCAGTACACCGCTGCCGGTGCCACAGGCCCACCTGGTCAACGGCCGCGGCCTGCAGGGGCCGTTTCCGGCCGGGCTTGCCGAGATCCAGTTCGCCATGGGCTGCTTCTGGGGCGCCGAGCGGCGCTTCTGGCAGCAGCCGGGGGTATGGGTCACGACCGCAGGCTATGCCGGCGGCTTCACCCCCAATCCGACCTATGAGGAAGTCTGCAGCGGCCTGACCGGCCACACCGAGGTGGTGCGGGTGATCTATGATCCGGCGCAGACCTCTCTGGCGGCGCTGCTCAAGGTGTTCTGGGACTCCCATGACCCGACTCAGGGCATGCGTCAGGGCAACGATGTCGGCACCCAGTACCGCTCAGCCATCTACTGCTCGAGCGCCGCGCAGCTGGCTGAAGCCCGCGCCAGCGCCACAGCCTTTGCCAGCGCCCTGGCCGCGGCCGGCTTTGGTCCGCTCACCACAGAGATCCGTCAGGATGTGCCGTTCTACTACGCCGAGGGCTATCACCAGCAGTACCTGGCGCGGCACCCCAACGGCTACTGCGGGCTGCGTGGCACCGGGGTGTGCCTGCCTGCGGCCTGAGGCAGGGCTTACTCCGGGCTCCTGGGAGCGCGGCGGCGGCCAGTGAGCATCGACAGCGGCAGGTTTTCCCGAAGCCGCCAGCTCTCCAGCAACGCCGCGCCGATGTGCAGGATGACCAGGGCGAGCAGGCTGTTGGCCAGCGCCTCGTGAATCTCCTCGGGCAGCTCAGCGCCCCAGAAGTAGTCGACCTCCTCCATCAGGAAGCCGGTCAGACCAAGGCCCGCCATTGCCAGCATCATCAGGATCATCACCAGTGCGCCAAGCGGCGAGTGGCCAAGGCGGTGGAACGGCTGCCCGGCACGCAGGGCGCGCAGGTGCGCCCCAAGGCGTGCCGGCGTCGGCCAGAAGTCCGTCCAGCGCGCCGCCGGCGTGCCGACGAAGCCCCAGACCAGACGCACGCACAGCCAGGCCACGGCGTAGTAGCCGAACCGGCGGTGCCAGTCCTCGCCGGCCTCGGTAAAGGCATAGTTGGCGAGGAAGGCACCGGCCAGCGACCCGTGGAACAGTCGTACCAGAGGATCCCAGAGCATCACGCTCTGCACGGGCCGGTTCATCGCATCACTTCCCGATCCGTTCCTTTACCGGCTTGCCGCTCACCGGATCGAAGTAAATTTCCACCTTGCGGCCCTGCGAGTCATAGCCATAGATCTCGTAGCAGTTTCCGGCAGTGACCTTGAACTTCTTGATCTGGTAGCCCTGAGCCTTGAGGCTGTCTTGGAAAGCACCCTGATCCTGCCATTGCGCCTGGTCGGCGCTGGTGCACTCGGTCTTGGCGAAGGCGAACGGGCTGGCGATGGCGAGAGAGAGCAGCAGCAGTTTTTTCATGAGGGTGGCCTCGTTGGGGGGTGATGGACACAGCATGCCCCCCACGGCTTAACCTAGGCTTAACCGCCCGCCCGCTCCTCGATCAGCCAGTCCACCCGCCACCCGCCCTGGCTCTGCTGCATGCGCTGCGCCAGGTCGGCCAGCAGCGCCGGCAGTTCCTGCTCCAGCGGCCACGGCGGATTGGCGATGGCCAGGCCCGAGCCGTTGAGGCCGGCCGGGTTGTCGGTCGGATGCACCCACAGCTCGGCACGCAGCAGCTTGGGCGCGCCGCTCTTCGCCAGGTCCTGATAGAAGCGCTTGAGCTGGCGCTCGTCCTTGATCGGATACCAGATGGCCACCACGGTCTGGCGCATCCGGGCGATGGCGCTGGTCAGCGCCTCGACGCAGCGCTCCAGATCACCGGCCTCCTCGAACGGCGGGTCGATCAGCAGCAGCGCGCGCTTTTCCGCCACCGGCAGCAGCGCCCTGGGCATCAGCCAGCCATCGGCCTGCTGCACCTTGACCCGGCGCTCGCCGGCCATGTTGTCCTTGAGCTGCGCGGCGTCCTCGGGGTGCTTCTCGTTGAGCAGCACGCGGTCGCCGGCGCGGGTCAGGCGGCGGGCGATTTCCGGAGAGCCCGGGTAGTAGCGCAGCGCACCGTCCGGGTTGAGCGCGCGCACCAGCTCGCGGTAGTCAGCGAGGATTTCCGGCAGCCCCTCGGCCAGCCACAGGCGGCCGATGCCTTCGCGCCACTCGTCGGTCTTGCTGGCCTGCGGGCCGAGCAGATCGTACAGGCCAACGCCTGCATGGCTGTCGAGGCAGGCCAGCGGCTTGTCCTTGCGGGTCAAGAGGCCCAGGAGGCGGCACAGCACGGCGTGCTTGAGCACATCGGCATGGTTGCCGGCATGAAAGGCGTGGCGGTAGTTCATGGTGGAATCCGGACAGAGGCAGAAAGCCGGCGAGTTTATCAGCCAGGCCCGCGCCTGACAGGTCGCCAGCCCGCGCGCCCGGCGCCCTGCAGAACGACACGATTTTTGCCAAGCCATCATCTGCCAGCGGTTAGAATCCATCCGGCGCGCCGCGTACGCCCTTGCCTGCATACCTTCGGAGATCCCTCTTGGATACCACTACCATCAACAGCCTGCTCCTGATCGGCGCCCTGCTGGTCGGTGCCAGCATCCTGGTCAGTTCGGTCTCGGCCCGTATCGGCATCCCGGTGCTGGTGATCTTCCTGGGCGTCGGCATGCTGGCCGGTGAGGATGGGGTGGGCGGCATCGTCTTCGACAACTACCCGCTGGCCTATCTGGTCAGCAACCTGGCCCTGGCGGTGATCCTGCTCGATGGCGGCATGCGCACCCGGGTGGCGACCTTTCGCGTGGCACTGTGGCCGGCGCTGTCGCTGGCCACCCTCGGGGTGGCGCTGACCGCCGGGCTGACCGGGCTGATGGCCGCCTGGCTGTTCGAGCTCAGCCCGCTGCAGGGGCTGCTGATAGGCGCCATCGTCGGTTCCACCGATGCCGCCGCGGTGTTCAACCTGCTCAACGGCAAGGGCCTCAACGAACGGGTCGGCGCGACCCTTGAGATCGAGTCCGGCAGCAACGATCCGATGGCCGTCTTTCTCACCGTGGCGCTGATCGGCATGCTCGCCTCCGGAGAGAGCGATTTTGGCTGGGCGTTTCTGCTGGATCTGCTCCAGCAGTTCGGCCTTGGCATCCTCATCGGTCTGGCCGGCGGTGCGCTGCTGCTGCAGCTGATCAACCGCATCACCCTGGCTGATGGCCTCTATCCCCTGCTGGCGGTCAGTGGCGGGCTGCTGCTGTTTGCCCTGAGCAGCGCCCTTGGCGGCAGCGGCATCCTCTCGGTGTATGTCTGCGGGCTGCTGCTGGGCAACCGGCCGATCCGCAACCGTAGCGGCATCCTGCACATGTTCGACGGCCTGGCCTGGCTCAGCCAGATCGGCATGTTCCTGGTACTGGGCCTGCTGCTCACGCCCCGCGAGCTGCTGCCGATCGCCTTGCCGGCGCTGGCACTGGCGCTGTGGATGATCTTCGTCGCCCGGCCGCTGGCGGTGTTCATCGGCCTGGCACCGTTTCGCAGCTTCCCGCTGCGCGAGCGCCTGTTCATCGCCTGGGTCGGGCTGCGCGGCGCGGTGCCGGTGATCCTTGCGGTCTTCCCGCTGATGGCCGGACTGCCCGGTGCGCAGCTGTATTTCAATGTGGCCTTCTTCATTGTGCTGGTCTCGCTGCTGCTGCAGGGCAGCACCCTGCCGCTGGCCGCCCGCAAGGCACGGGTCGAGGTCCCCTCCAAGCCTTCGCCGATTTCCCGCGCCGGCCTGCAGATCCACCCGACCAGCGAGTGGGAGATGTTTGTCTATCGCCTGCGGGCCGATCGCTGGTGTGTCGGCGCCCAGCTGCGCGAGCTGAAGATGCCTGAAGGCACGCGCATCGCCGCACTGTTCCGTCATCAGGAACTGCTGCACCCCAGTGGCAGCACCCGCCTTGAGGCCGGTGACATCCTCTGCGTGGTGGGTCATGAACAGGATCTGGAGGCGCTCGGCAAGCTGTTCAGCGAGGCCCCGCAGCGTGATCTGCGCTTCTTCGGCGATTTCATCCTGGAAGGCGATGCCCAGCTGGGCGCAATCGCCGCCCTGTATGGTCTGGCGCTGGGCGACTACCCGGCGAATGAATCCCTCGCCGGGCTGCTGGCCGGGCTGATCGGCGGGGAACCGGTGGTCGGCGATCAGGTCGAATGGGCCGGCCTGCTCTGGACCGTGGCGCAGATGGACGGTCACCGCATCCGCAAGGTCGGCCTGCGCATCCCGGGCGCCAAGCCGGCCGGCGCCGGCCTGCTCCTCTAAGGCCCAAGGCTGC
>CAZFFB010000191.1:0-4668 GCA_964517735.1 uncultured Pseudomonas sp. | reverse complement strand
CATTATGCAACTGCACTGGCCGGCGTATGCCGACCAGTGCAGACTCTTTTGAATCACCGCAGGCTGCGGATCATCAGGTACCGCTTTGCAGCAGCATGTTACGTACGTGACCGATAGCCTTGGTCGGGTTCAGCCCCTTCGGGCAAACGTTCACGCAGTTCATGATACCGCGGCAACGGAACACGCTGAACGGATCATCCAGTGCAGCCAGACGCTCCTGGGTCTTGGTGTCGCGGCTGTCGGCCAGGAAGCGATAGGCCTGCAGCAGCGCAGCCGGACCAAGGAACTTGTCCGGGTTCCACCAGAAGGACGGGCAGGAAGTCGAGCAGCAAGCGCACAGAATGCACTCGTACAGACCATCCAGCTTCTCGCGGTCTTCCGGAGACTGCAGGCGCTCGATAGCCGGTGCCGGCGTGTTGTTCTGCAGGAACGGCTGCACCTTCTCGTACTGCTTGTAGAAGATGCTCATGTCGACCACCAGGTCACGGATGACCGGCAGACCCGGCAGCGGACGAATGACCAGCTTGTTGCCCTTCACCACCGAAGACAGCGGGGTGATGCAGGCCAGACCATTCTTGCCGTTGATGTTCATGCCGTCGGAGCCACACACGCCCTCACGGCAGGAGCGACGGTAGGAGAAGGTAACGTCCTGCTCCTTGACCAGTGCCAGCACGTCGAGAACCATCAGGTCACGACCACCGGTATCAACCTGGAAGTCCTGCATGAACGGTGCAGCGTCTTTTTCCGGGTTATAGCGATAAACACTTACTTGCAACATGGCGGCTACCCTTAATAAGTACGGACCTTGGGTTCAAAGGCCGGAACAGTCTTCGGCGAGAAGTTGACGCCGCGCTTGGCCACCCGCTTCTCCCCAGGGAAGTACAGGGTGTGGCACAGCCAGTTCTCGTCATCACGCTCTTCGAAGTCTTCACGAGCATGGGCACCACGGGACTCTTTACGAGCCTCAGCGGCCACCGCAGTGGCTTCCGCCACTTCGAGAAGATTCTGCAGTTCCAGCGCTTCAGTACGCGCAGTGTTGAAAGCCTGGCTCTTGTCCGCGATCTTGACGTTCGCGATGCGCTCACGCAGGTCGGCCAGTTGTACGATGCCCTTCTGCATGTATTCACCAGTACGGAATACACCGAAGTAGTTCTGCATGCACTGCTGCAGCTCTTTGCGCAGCGGTGCAACGTCTTCGCCAGTAGTACGCTCGTTGACGCCGGCCAGACGCTTGAGGGAGACCTCGAGATCGCTCTCGGAAGCCACGCGATGCTCGATGCCTTCCTTGAGAGCCTTTTCCAGGTGCAGACCAGCAGCACGACCGAAGACGATCAGGTCGAGCAGCGAGTTGCCACCCAGACGGTTTGCACCGTGTACCGACACGCAGGCCACTTCGCCGACCGCGAACAGGCCTTCGATGACCTTGTCGTTACCGTTGGCATCTTGAGTGATGGCCTGACCATGAATGTTGGTAGCAACGCCACCCATCATGTAGTGGCAGGTCGGCACAACAGGAATCGGGGCAACAACCGGATCGACGTGGGCAAAGGTCTTGGAAAGCTCGCAGATGCCCGGCAGGCGGCTGTGCAGCACTTCCTCACCCAGGTGATCGAGCTTCAGCAGCACGTGATCACCGTCCGGACCGCAACCGTTACCAGCAATGACTTCCTTGACCATGGAGCGGGCGACCACATCGCGGCCGGCCAGGTCCTTGGCGTTCGGAGCATAACGCTCCATGAAGCGCTCGCCATGCTTGTTGATCAGATAGCCACCCTCACCGCGGCAACCCTCGGTCACCAGGGTGCCCGCACCGGCAATACCGGTCGGGTGGAACTGCCACATCTCGATATCCTGCACCGGTACACCAGCACGCAGGGCCATACCGATACCGTCACCGGTATTGATCAGGGCATTGGTGGTGGAGGCATAGATACGACCAGCACCGCCAGTAGCCAGTACGGTGGCCTTGGAGCGGATGTAGACAGTCTCGCCGGTCTCGACGCAGATGGCGATCACACCAACCACGGCGCCGTCCTGGTTCTTCACTAGGTCAACGGCAAACCACTCATTGAGGAAGGTAGTACCATTCTTCAGGTTGGCCTGGTACAGGGTGTGCAGCAGGGCGTGACCGGTACGGTCAGCAGCGGCACAGGTACGGGCAGCCTGTGTCGGATTATCCGGACCCTTGGACTGACCACCGAACGGGCGCTGGTAGATGCGGCCAGTTTCAGTGCGGGAGAACGGAAGGCCCAGGTGTTCCATCTCGAACACGGCCTCCGGACCCACGGAGCACATGTATTCGATAGCGTCCTGGTCACCGATATAGTCGGAGCCCTTGACGGTATCGTACATGTGCCAGCGCCAATCATCGTTCGGATCGGCCGAGGCAATGGCACAGGTGATGCCACCCTGAGCGGAAACCGTGTGAGAACGGGTCGGGAAGACCTTGGTCACACATGCGGTCTTGTGGCCGGACTGGGACAGCTGCAGCGCAGCGCGCATGCCGGCACCACCGCCACCAATGATGATGGCGTCAAAGGAGAGAGTACGAATGCTAGCCATTGATCAGACACCCCAAAGAATCTGTACGCCCCAGACGAAGAACGCGAACATTGCAATGCCGCAGACAGCTTGGAACAGGAAGCGCAGGGAGGTAGCTCCCTTCCCGAAGGCCATCGGAGTCAGGTAGTCAGTGGAGATGGTCCACATACCGACCCACGCATGAGCACTCAGGGCAACCAGTGCCAGCAGACTGAACACTCGCATCCACGTCTGAGAGAACAGCCCGTGCCAGTCAGCAAAGGACAGGCCGGGATTGGCAACGAGATATCCCAACAGGAAGAGGAAATAGGCCGCAAGGATCACAGCGGAAACCCGCTGCGCCATCCAGTCGAACAGACCCGAACGTGAGAAGTTAGTGACGTTGGTTACCATACCCATACCCCTGCGAGAACGATCAGCACCACCGAAACGGCGATGACGACTTTGGAGCCCTGCTTGCCGCCTTCCAGCGTTTCACCCACACCGGCATCCATGACCAGGTGACGAACGCCTGCCACAAGGTGGTAGAGCAGTGCAGACAGCAGACCCCACATCACGAGCTTGGCCAACGGTGCGGCCAGGAACGCGTTCACCTGCTCAAAACCCTGCTCCGACGCCAGGGACAGATCCAGTGCATACAGCAGCACGGCAATGCCCAGGAACAAAATGACGCCGGTAATACGGTGAGCGATGGACGTGTAAGCAGTGACTGGGAGTTGGATAGTCCTAAGATCTAGGTTTACGGGTCGTTTGCTATTCACGGCTTTTTTTCACACTGAGAGCCCCAACCAGCAGGGCAAGTTGTCGGGAAGTGCACTTGTCAGGTACCCATCACCAGGGAGAGACAACAGCCAGAACCCAAGCCTGGCATAGCCTCTGGCGGTCACGGGGCGAGTATAGACAGTTAAGATATCGATGACAACGCACGTCCCGGGACCAATGGACAGATTGTCGCAGGGAGGAATTTTGGCCCCTGCAGACCGCCAGCAAAGCGACTCCGATGACCACCTTGTCACCGACTTTAGGCCAAATTGACATTCCTCCCCATCACTCTATAGTGGCACCGGCCCTGCCTGGGGGGCCTTGTGACAGATGATTTCAAGCACAATTTAGGAGGCCGGTATGGCTGACAAGAAAGCACAGTTGATCATCGAGGGCGCAGCCCCCGTCGAGCTACCCATTCTCTCCGGCACCTTGGGCCCGGATGTTATCGATGTTCGTAGCCTGACTAACCAGGGCGTGTTCACTTTTGATCCTGGCTTCATGTCCACTGCCGCTTGCGAGTCGAAGATCACCTTCATCGACGGTGACAAGGGCATCCTGATGCATCGCGGCTACCCGATCGAGCAGCTGGCCGAGAAATCTGACTACCTCGAAGTCTGCTATGCCCTGCTGTATGGCGAGCTGCCGACCGCCGAGCAGAAAGAGGCCTTCACTGCCTCGATCACCAACCACACCATGATGCACGAGCAGATGAAGTCGTTCCTCAACGGCTTCCGCCGCGACGCTCACCCGATGGCAGTGATGTGCGGCCTGGTAGGCGCCCTGTCGGCCTTCTACCATGACTCTCTGGACAACAATAATCCCAAGCACCGTGAAATCTCTGCGATCCGCCTGATCGCCAAGATGCCGACCATGGCGGCCATGTGCTACAAGTACTCGATCGGCCAGCCCATCATGTATCCGCGCAACCATCTGAGCTACGCGGAAAACTTCCTGCACATGATGTTCAACACGCCGAGCGAGGAGAAGCCGATCAATCCGGTTCTCGCCAAGGCCATGGACCGCATCTTCATTCTGCATGCCGACCATGAGCAGAACGCTTCCACATCGACCGTGCGCCTGACCGGCTCCACCGGTGCCAACCCGTTCGCCTGTATTGCTGCCGGTATTGCCGCGCTGTGGGGTCCGGCTCACGGCGGTGCCAACGAAGCCGTACTGACCATGCTGGATGAAATTGGCAGCGTCGAGAATATCGATAAGTTCATCGCCAAGGCCAAAGACAAGAACGATCCGTTCAAGCTGATGGGCTTTGGCCACCGCGTGTACAAGAACTTCGACCCGCGCGCCAAGGTCATGAAGCAGACCTGCGACGAGGTGCTGTCTGAGCTGGGCATCAACGATCCG
>CAZFFB010000190.1:1098-4720 GCA_964517735.1 uncultured Pseudomonas sp. | reverse complement strand
CCAGGGACCCAATGATTAACAGTCATTTGCTCTACCGACTGAGCTATCGCGGAACTTCGAGACTTCTAACCCTCTACAGCTTCCGATCTCTCGACCGGATCACCGTTTCAGTGGTGCGCATTTTACGCCGCGAGCGCTCAGTGTCAACAGGCAATTCCAATTTTTTAGGAAAAACGCTTTAGGCTCAAAGACATGCCGCCGCTCGGCGCGCGCCCGCCACAACACGGCGGGCGCTTTACCTCAGGCGAAGACGATCGCCTCATCCTCGACCCGCGCATGGATGGTCGCCCCCGGGGCGAACTCGCCGGCGAGGATCTGCTGCGCCAGCGGGTTCTCGATCCAGCGCTGGATCGCACGCTTGAGCGGCCGCGCGCCGTACACCGGGTCGTAGCCGACGGCGATCAGCTTCTCCAGCGCCTGCGGAGTCAGCTCCAGATTCAGCTCGCGCTCGGCCAGGCGCTGGCGCAGGCGGGCCAGCTGGATCTCGGCGATGCCGCCGATCTGCTCCTTGCCGAGCGGGTCGAACACCACCACCTCGTCGATGCGGTTGATGAACTCCGGACGGAAATGCTGGCTCACCGCATCCATCACCGCCGCGCGCTGCGCCTCCGGGTCGCCGACCAGCTCCTGGATCTGCGCCGAGCCGAGGTTGGAGGTCATCACCACCACGGTATTCTTGAAGTCCACGGTGCGCCCCTGACTGTCGGTCAGGCGGCCGTCTTCCAGCACCTGCAGCAGCACGTTGAACACATCCGGGTGGGCCTTCTCCACCTCGTCCATGAGGATCACCGAGTACGGCTTGCGGCGCACCGCCTCGGTCAGGTAGCCGCCTTCCTCGTAGCCGACGTAGCCCGGCGGCGCGCCGATCAGGCGGGCCACCGAGTGCTTCTCCATGAACTCGGACATGTCGATGCGCACCATCGCCTCCTCGGTGTCGAAGAGGAACTCGGCCAGCGCCTTGCACAGCTCGGTCTTGCCCACGCCGGTCGGGCCGAGGAACAGGAACGAGCCGGACGGACGGTTCGGATCACTCAGGCCCGCACGCGAGCGGCGCACCGCATCGGAGACGACCTTGATCGCCTCTTCCTGGCCGACCACGCGCCTGTGCAGCTCGTCTTCCATGCGCAGCAGCTTGTCGCGCTCACCCTCGAGCATCTTGCTCACCGGGATGCCGGTCCAGCGGCTGACCACCTCGGCAATTTCCTCGGCGGTGACCTTTTCCTTGAGCAGCTTGAACTCGCCCTGCTCGGCCGCCTGGGCCGCGGCCAGCTGCTTTTCCAGCTGCGGGATGCGTCCGTACTGGATCTCGCTCATCTTCGCGTAATCCTGGGCGCGTTGGGCCGCTTCCAGCTCCAGCCTGGCCGCTTCGATCTGTTCCCTGATCTTGGTGGCGCCCTGCAGCGAGGCCTTCTCGGCCTTCCACACCTCGTCCAGGTCGTTGAACTCACGCTCCAGCGCGGCGATATCAGCCTCCATCTCGGCCAGCCGCTTGCGCGAAGCCTCGTCCTTCTCCTTCTTGAGCATCTCGCGCTGGATCTTGAGCTGGATCAGACGGCGCTCGATGCGGTCCAGCTCCTCCGGCTTGGAGTCGATCTCCATGCGGATGCGGCTGGCCGCCTCGTCCATCAGGTCGATGGCCTTGTCCGGCAGCTGGCGGTCGGTGATGTAGCGGTGCGACAGGGTCGCAGCGGCAATGATTGCCGGGTCGGTAATCTCCACGCTGTGGTGCAAGGCGTACTTTTCCTTCAGACCACGCAGGATGGCGATGGTGTCCTCCACCGTCGGCTCGCCGACAAACACCTTCTGGAAGCGGCGCTCCAGTGCGGCGTCCTTCTCGATGTACTGGCGGTACTCATCCAGGGTGGTGGCGCCGATGCAGTGCAGCTCGCCGCGCGCCAGCGCTGGCTTGAGCATGTTGCCGGCATCCATCGCGCCCTCGGCCTTGCCGGCGCCGACCATGGTGTGCAGCTCGTCGATGAACAGGATCACCCGGCCTTCCTGCTTGGCCAGCTCGTTGAGCACCGCCTTGAGGCGCTCCTCGAACTCGCCGCGGAACTTGGCGCCGGCGATCAGCGCGCCCATGTCCAGCGACAGCAGGCGCTTGTCCTTGAGGCCGTCGGGCACCTCGCCGTTGACGATGCGCTGGGCCAGGCCCTCGACGATGGCGGTCTTGCCGACGCCCGGCTCGCCGATCAGCACCGGGTTGTTCTTGGTGCGCCGCTGCAGGACCTGGATGGTGCGGCGGATCTCGTCGTCGCGGCCGATCACCGGGTCGAGCTTGCCGTCCTCGGCGCGCTTGGTCATGTCGATGGTGTACTTGTCCAGCGCCTGGCGCGACTCCTCGGCGTTGGGGTCGTTGACCGCCTCGCCGCCGCGCAGGTTGCTGATGGCATTCTCCAGCGCCTGCTTGCTCACCCCCTGGGCAAGCAGCAGCTTGCCGAGCCGAGTGCCGCCGTCCAGCGCGGCGAGCAGCACCAGCTCGCTGGAAATGTACTGGTCGCCCTTCTGCTGGGCCAGCTTGTCGGCCAGGTTGAGCAGGCGGGCCAGATCCGGCGAGAGGTTCACATCACCGGTGGGATTCTGGATCTTCGCCAGCTCATCCAGCGCCTTGGCCAACGCGCTGCGCAGCGCGGCAATGTCGAAGCCGACCTGCATCAGCAGCGGGCGGATCGAACCGCCCTGCTGCTCGAGCAGCGCGGACATCAGGTGAACGGGCTCAATGGCACTGTGGTCGCGGCCCACGGCCAGCGACTGGGCATCGGAGAGGGCCAGTTGCAGCTTGCTGGTCAAACGGTCGATACGCATCGGTCGATTCCTGTCTGGAGGGCACGGGCAATGCGAAGACTGCAGCGTGCCGGCAAATTAACTTGCAGGATAGATGCGGTCGATTACAGACGATTCAAGGGCGCAGGACTTGACCAGGATCAAACCAGGCGCAGCATCGCCACGCCTCAAGAGACCGGCGCGCGCCGGGCACGCCGCAGCCGCCCGCTCAGGGCGCGCAGGGTGACAGCCAGATCAGGCTAGCCTGCCGACCGGTGCGAGGAGCGCGGCGATAGGAATAGAAACGCTCGGCATCCGTGAAAGTACACAGCCCGCCGCCATACACCGCAGTCACCCCTATGGCGGCCAGACGGATGCGCGCCAGCTGGTACAGATCCGCCATGAATCGCCCCGTGCGCAGACTGGGTACGAAGGCTGCCACCGCCTGCGGGTGCAGGCTGACGAAAGCCTCGCGCACCTCGGCACCCACCTCGAAGGCCTGCGGGCCGATCGCCGGCCCCAGCCAGGCCAGCAGCTGGTCGGCCGGGCACTCCAGCACAGCGACGCTGGCCTCCAGCACGCCGCCCGCCAGACTGCGCCAGCCGGCATGCGCGGCGGCCACACGGGTGCCGGCGCGGTCGCAGAACAGCACCGGCAGGCAATCCGCGGTCAGGATCGCGCAGGCCACACCAGGCGCCGCGCTCCAGCTGGCATCCGCTTCAGGCACCCGCGCCGGATCCGCCTCGACCACCGCCACGCCGTGTACCTGACTGAGCCAGGCCGGCCGGCAGCCCAGCTGCTGCTGCAGACGTTGCCGGTTAACGGTCACCGCCTGCGGATCATCGCCGACATGATCGCC
>CAZFFB010000190.1:0-1088 GCA_964517735.1 uncultured Pseudomonas sp. | reverse complement strand
AGAAGCAGTGGACTACCCAAAAATAACGGATGTGATTGAGGCTGTCAAAGGGCGGCTGGCTGAGGCCGCCGGCGCGGGTCGTCACGCAAGCTCGCACGCATGCTGGCGCGGGCCAGTCGGGGATCAGCAGCTCGGCGAGCGGCAGGCTCATCCGATGAAGGCCTCGCGATCGCCGCGCAGCAGGTTGAGCAGTTCGACGAAATCGTCCGGCAAGGGCGACTCCCAGCCCATCCGCTCACCCGTTGCCGGGTGCTCCAGCTCGAGAAAGCGCGCATGCAGCGCCTGGCGGGGAAATTCGCGCAGGGCATCGACCAGCACCGGATTGGCCGCCGGCGGAATGCGAAAACGCCCGCCATAGACCGGATCACCGACCAGCGGGAAGTGAATGTGGGACATGTGTACGCGGATCTGGTGAGTACGTCCGGTTTCCAGCTTGACCCGCACATGGGTGTGCGCACGAAAACGCTCAAGTACCCGGTAGTGGCTGACGGCTGGCTTGCCTCCGGCCGTCACCGCCATCTTCTGGCGCTGCTGGGAGTGCCGGCCGATCGGCTCGCTGACCGTACCGCCGGCAATCACCACACCCAGCACGATCGCCTCATAGACCCGGCTGACCGTGCGCGCCTGCAGCTGGGCAACCAGCCGGGTGTGGGCTTCGAGGGTCTTGGCCACCACCATGAGGCCGGTGGTGTCCTTGTCCAGACGGTGCACGATGCCGGCTCGCGGCACACTGGCCAGCTCAGGGGCATGATGCAGCAGGGCATTGAGCAGGGTGCCGTCGGCATGTCCGGCCGCCGGGTGTACCACCAGCCCGGCCGGCTTGTCGATCACCAGCAGGTGCTCGTCCTCATAGACGATATCGAGGGCGATATCCTGGGCCTTGAACTCGACCTGCGTCTCGCGCTCGGCTTCAAGCACCAGCTGTGCGCCGCCGTAGACAATGTCGCGTGGGCGCAGCACAGCACCATCGACGGTCAGGCGGCCTTCCTTGATCCAGCCGGCCAGGCGCGAACGCGAGTGCTCGGCGAACAGCTGGGCGGCCACCTGGTCGAGACGCTGCCCACCCAGTTCGGAGGGTACTTGGGCGT
>CAZFFB010000189.1:0-4729 GCA_964517735.1 uncultured Pseudomonas sp. | reverse complement strand
TCCCGGATGGCGCCGGAGACGTCCTCCCCGCACAAAAAGACCCGCTGCTCACCCAGCGCCTTGTTGCACGCCGCCACCAGCTCGCAGGCCTCCAGCATGTCGAGGCTGAGCTGCTGGCACAGGCCACGCAGCAGAATGCGTGCCTCCCGTGCGGTCAGCTCGGGGAAGAACAGCGGCCACAGCGCCTCGCGCACGCGGGTCTTCTCCTCATCCACCCCCTCGCGATTCTGGGTGATGTTGCCCTCATGACGGCGATAGAGCAGCAGCTCCTCCTGCAGCCCATGGAACACAGCCCCCTGACGCAGCATCTCGACATAGAAACGGTGGTCATGATCACGGGGGAAGTTGGCGTCGTAGCGCAGGGCGTGACGGTGGACGAACTCGCTGCGCAGCATGGCTGTCGGGTTGAGAATGGCCGCATTCACGACCAAAAGGCGCGACTTGATCAGCCCGTCAGTCTGCGGATAACGCATGGGGACACGGCGCCCATCCTTGAGCAGTTTGATTGAATTACTGCCGCAGACGGTGACCTGCGGGTTGGCCTGCATGAAGGCATACTGGCGGGCAAAGCGCTCCGGCAACGCCACGTCATCCGAGTCCATCAGCGCCAGATAAGGCGCCCTGGCTTGCGCGATCGCGACATTGCGCGCATTGCTGACCCCCATGTTGAGGGGCAAGTCAATGCAGCGGATACGGACATCCCCATAGCTGGCCACGCAGGCGCGTACCGGCTCGGACACCCCATCGAGCACCACCAGCAGCTCGAAGTCGGTGAAGGTCTGCGCGAGGATCGACTCGATGGCTTCGGCCAGAAACGGCAGCCGGTCACCGACGGGGAAAATGACAGAGATCTTGGGGGACATACTGTTCCTTTCAGGCTATGACCAGACTTGAATTGGACAAGCAGGCAGCATGACCTGCTACGGCTCCTGCATGCCAGGATAACGGCCCACCCTCGACCTACCAGGGCCGCTGCGCGACCATTCATGCCTGCGGGGCAAACACCCGGCCCAGCTGGGCCGTCCAGGTCCAGCCATCCTGCACGTGCTGCCAGCCGCGCAGGCCGCGCGCCTGAGTGGCCTCGTAGTCGGCCACGGCACCACGCATCAGCTCGATCAGGTGCTCCTCGCACGGCTCGCTCCAAAGCCCCGGCAGATGAGGGAAGCAGCGCGTATCGGCGGCAACCAGTCCTTTGCTGCGAATCAGCCAAGCGTTATCGGCATTACAGAAATCCAGATGCCCGCTG
The DNA here is from genome assembly GCA_964517735.1 of uncultured Pseudomonas sp. Lineage (GTDB taxonomy): Bacteria > Pseudomonadota > Gammaproteobacteria > Pseudomonadales > Pseudomonadaceae > Geopseudomonas. The sequence continues at coordinate 3,483 of CAZFFB010000189.1, read as the reverse complement.
TAGTCGGTGACGATCACCGGCAGCCCCGTGGCCATGGCTTCAAGGATCGGCATGCCAAATCCCTCCAGGCGCGTCGGCAATACAAAGCAGTCCGCCTCCTGATACAGCTGCGCCATCTCGGCATCTCCGGCACGCAGGCGGGTATCGAGCCACACGCGCTCGGGGTCGCGAATCAGGCTGCGCAGCTGCGAGGCATCATGCACACCGGTCTTGAGGCGCAGACGTACGCCGGGTGTGGCGGCAAAGGCACGCTCGAAGGCGCGGATCAGCATCGGCAGGTTCTTGCGGGCCGTGTGCTCGGCCACACAGAGGAAGGTAAACCACTCCCCACGGGCACGCGGCACATAGCGGTACACCTCGGGATCAAATCCAAGCCCCAGCACCTCGACGGGCACCGTCACGCCGTGACGCTTGAACACCGATGCAACGAAGTGGCTGCAGGCATATACCCGGTCGTTGCTGTTCAGCGCCTGCACGCAGGATGCCGGCAGCCCGTCCACATCATGGAAAAACCAGGGGGTGACCTCATGCGCCAGACGCCGCTGATGAGCCTCGCGCACCGAGCAGAACTTGATCTGCTGATCGAACATCCGGCGCTCGGGCCGATAGTCCACGCAGCGGGCAATCCACTCCGGCCAGCGGCCCAGCATCGGGTCCTGCTTGAACGGCAGCAGTCGCGCCTCGATGCCCGGACAGGCCTGCAGGTGGCGCAGCAACGCCTCGCCGACCCGCCCCATCGAGGTAGGCCCGCCGATCAGGCTGTTGAGCAACAGACGCTGGCGGGGACGCGACGCCTCTACGACAGGCGGTGAGGAAAACCGTACCGGCCGCGCGTCCCGTTCGGGTATGGCGCAGTCGACGCCCTGCGACAACAACAGAGGGCGCAGCGTCGCCAGCAGCTCAACGGCAGGCTCAGCCGCTACAGGCTCGCCAGACGCTGACGCGGTGAGCGGTGCGGCGAATGCAACAGCACGCACGGTCAGGTTGTCGCGCTCAAGGCAGCTTGCCGCGACTTCGGGGCACTCGGTCAGGATCAGATCCACATCTCGGCACCAGCGCTGCCCGGCCGGGACTTGATCACCGAGCAAGGCCACCACCTTGCTCCCGAGGCGGCGTGCCTCAGCGCTGAGCAGCATGTCCAGCACCTCGCCCGTCGCTTCACACAGCACCAGATCGGGGCGCAGGCGCTCGCAGGTGCTGACAAAGGCATTGAACAGACTCAGCGACTCGTCAGACCCCATCTGCAGGCGCTGCGTGTCACGGGTCACATGAACGCGATGACTCAGGGCCGCCTCATTGATCGTGACCCACCCACCACGCTGAGCCACGACAGCCGCCCAGCTGGCCTGCAGGGACAGGCGGCCCTCTGGACGCCCGAACACGGTGGCGCCCAGGATTTCCACCTCCCAGCCGAGCCTGGCCAGCTGCTGCAACAGCTGGCGCGCCCGAATCGCTGCAGGGCTGGAGGTATCCAGCAGGCAACGAGGGCTGACCCATAGCAGACGCGGCAAACGGGCGGGTGTAGCGGGATCAGATCGGCTCATGACACAGGTTCCTTGCAGAGTGCCGCCCTTCAGCGGGCCACTGCCTCGCGTTCGGGCCGTAGCTGCTTGTGCCCGCGCAGCGTCGCCGCAGGATCACGATCCCCCGCCCGCTGGGCGATCAGCGGTGCGAAGGCGTCGAGCAGGCGCTGGGTGCTGACTTCAATGCGGTGGTGCTGGCCCTGTTGCAGGGCGCGCTCGGCGTAGCGCTGGTAGAACGCCGGATCGTCATGGAAGCGCTCGATGCAGGCGATCAGCGGTTGCAGCAGTTCCGGGCTCGGCAGCTTGGTGTAGGGCGCTTCGTAGCAGTCGGCCGGGAAGTCGACCTTGAGGCCGCCGTTACCGATCACCTCCGGCAGGCCACCGCGGTTGCTGACCAGCGCCGGGATGCCGTTCATCATCGCCTCGGCCGCCACCCGGCCAAAGCTCTCCCACCACAGGCTTGGCGCCAGCAGCAGGCGGGCGCGGCCGTAGATCGGGCGCATGTCGGTGGTGTTGGGGGTGACGATGACATTGCGCAGCGACTCGCGCGGCTCACCCAGCGCGCTGCTGATCTGGCGCACCAGCTGGTGCCAGTTGCCGCGGGATTCGACCACCTCAAAGGTGATGTCGGGCCGGCGCTTTTCCAGCTGCAGCGCCAGCTGGATGACAATCCCGGCCCCCTTGGCCAGCGACGGGTTGACCAGCAGCACATGCTGGCGGCTGTGCTGGCTGGCCAGTACCGGCGCCGGGTCGATGAAGGCGCCGACCGGTACGGCACGAAAGCCCTGCCTCTCGGCATACATGTCGGACGTGGCCTGGCTGTCGGTGATGATCAGATCGACATCCCGGCACCAGCGCGTGGCCTGATAGTTGCCGTTGGCCAGATAGGCTGCGACCGGAATGCCACGGGCATGAGCCTCATCGGGGATCAGCATGTCGAGGGTCTGGCCGCCGTAGAAGTACACCAGATCCGGCTTGAAGGTCTCCAGCAACTTGAGGTAGGCGGTATACCAGGTGCCCTCCTCCTGTGCGGTCATCTGTTGGCGGACAATGCTGCGGGTCGCCAGCAGACGGTGTACCAGCGGGCCATCATTGACGGTAACAATGCTGTTATGGCGCGCCTCGAAGGTCGACCAGTGCGGCCGCAGACGCAGTGTGCCCTTGTCGGCATCAAAGATGGTTGCCCCCAGCACGCTCACCTCCCACCCCTGAGCGACCAGCTGCAGCAGCATCTCGCGCACGGCCATCGACGCTCCGCTGGAGGTATCGAGCAGGCAGAAGGGGTTGGCCCACAGCAGGCGGGGCTTGCGCGGCGCAGCGGCGCTGGCGGATGCCTGGGCGTTCGTCTGGCCCGTCGCCTTGCGGCGGGCGGCGGCGGGCTTGGCCTTGGGCGTGGTCTGGGCGTTACGGGCAGAGGTGGCCGGCTTGGCGGTCTTGCGGTCCATGATGGGGTGTCCTGTGATTGAGCGCGGGCCAGCATAATGGCTCAGGCCCGGCAGACCAACATCCCCGGCGCACGGCGATGGGCAGCGCAGGCCGGGGCTCAGTGGGCCAGGCGGCGGATCAGGTTCTGCTGCAGGGCGTTGAGGCGGTCGAACGAGGCCGGATCATCGATCAGCGCCTTGAGGCGGGTCAGCTCGCTGGCCAGGGTGAACAGCATCTCGCGATCGTCCGCGCGCGGCACCAGCGACTCGATCCAGCCGACGACCACCAGACGCTCCCCGGCGGTCACCGGGCAGACCTGATGCAAGGTGCCGGTCGGGTAGACCAGCAGCTGCCCGGCCTCGCCCTTGACCCGCACCTTGTGGTGACCGTGATCGAGCTCCAGCTCACCGCCCTGGTAGCTGTCCGGCGCACTGACAAACAGCGTAAAGCTCAGGTCAGAGCGCTGGCTGCCCATCACCGCCTGATCAACATGCCAGCCGTAGGCATCCCCCACCCCGTAGCGCGCGGCACGCAG
>CAZFFB010000188.1:0-4736 GCA_964517735.1 uncultured Pseudomonas sp. | reverse complement strand
GCCAGCTCCGAGGGGCGTGACACCACCCTGCATACCGTCGAACGCATGGCCAGCCAGGTGTTCATCCCGCTGACCGTCGGCGGCGGCGTGCGCACCGTGCAGGACATCCGCAACCTGCTGAATGCCGGCGCCGACAAGGTGTCGATCAACACCGCGGCGGTGTTCACCCCCGAGTTTGTCCGCGAGGCCGCCGAGCACTTTGGCTCGCAGTGCATCGTGGTGGCCATCGATGCCAAGAAGGTCTCCGCCCCCGGCGAGCCGGATCGCTGGGAAATCTTCACCCACGGCGGGCGCAAGCCCACCGGGCTGGACGCGGTGGCCTGGGCGAAGAAGATGGCTGACTACGGCGCCGGCGAGATCCTGCTGACCAGCATGGATCAGGACGGTGTCAAGCGTGGTTATGACCTGGGCGTGACCCGTGCGGTCAGCGAGGCGGTCAGCGTTCCGGTGATCGCCTCAGGCGGCGTCGGCAATCTGGAGCACCTGGCGGCGGGGATTCTCGAGGGCAAGGCCGATGCGGTGCTGGCGGCGAGCATCTTCCACTTCGGCGAGTACAGCATTCCCGAGGCCAAGGCCTACCTGGCCAGTCGCGGCATTGTGATGCGCTGAATCGGGCGTCTGGGTGCTGCAACAGAACGGGAGCCTTGGGCTCCCGTTCTTGTGTGGAGGGCAGGCGTTGGCCTGCGCCTTATGGCCTGCGGGTGATGTTCAGCCCCTTGAGCAGGTTGAGGGCCTGAGCCAGCTGGTAGTCGTCATCCTGCGGCTTGCCGGCAGCGCTCCGGTCGCTGCCCGGCTTGTCGGTGCTGCCGTTGCCGTTGCCCAGATGTCCGGCCAGATCAGCCTCCTTGACGCGCCGCGCATCGTCCTCGCGGGTCAGGCGCGCCCGCTCGACGACGATATCCGGCACGATGCCCTGGGCCTGGATCGAGCGGCCTTTGGGGGTGTAGTAGAGGGCAGTCGTCAGCTTGAGGGCGCGCTCATTGGTCAGCGGCAGCACGGTCTGCACCGAGCCTTTGCCAAAGCTGTCGGTGCCCATGATCACCGCGCGCTTGTGATCTTGCAGGGCGCCGGCGACGATTTCCGCCGCCGAGGCGCTGCCGCCATTGACCAGCACCACCAGCGGCACGCCGGCGCTGGCATCGTCGGCATCGGCGGAGAAGCGCAGCTCGGAGTTGGCGATCCGCCCTTTGGTATAGACGATCAGGCCCTGGCTGAGGAAGTGGTCGGAGACCTCCACCGCTGCCTGCAGCACGCCGCCCGGGTTGTTGCGCAGGTCCAGCACCAGGCCATCCAGCGCCTTGCCGTTCTCCCGGGCCATGCGTGCCAGCGCGCGCTCCACCTCGCGGCCGGTATCCACCTGGAACTGGGTGATGCGCAGGTAGCCATAGCCGCGCTCGAGCAGCTCGCTCCGCACGCTGCGCACCTTGATCACAGCGCGGGTCAGCTCCAGCTCGAGGGGTTTGCCGGTGTCGCGCATCAGGGTCAGGCTGACCTTGCTGCCGGGCTTGCCGCGCAGCTTTTCCACCGCCTGCATCAGGGTCCAGCCCTTGGTCGGCTGATCGTCGATACGGGTGATCAGATCGCCCGCCTCGATGCCGGCCCGGGCGGCCGGGGTGTCGTCGATCGGCGAGATGACCTTGAGCAGACCGTCCTCGACCCCCAGCTCGATGCCAAGGCCGCCGAATTCGCCGCTGGTGCTCTCCTGCAGCTCCTGGAAGGCTTGCGGCTCAAGGTAGGCGGAGTGGGGGTCGAGATTGCCGAGCATGCCCTTGATGGCGTTTTCCAAAAGGGTGCGGTCGTCGATCGGCTCGACATAGGCACTCTTGATGCGATCGAGCACCTCGACAAAGGTGCGCAGCTCGTCAAGGGGCAGGACGGCGGGTGCCGGCTCGCGGCTTTCGCTGGCCAGCGCGGCCGGCAGGCCGCCGCCAAGGGCCAGACTCAGGGCCAGGACGGGAATACGGGAGCGCGACGACATGAATGACTCCTGAGGTGGTATGGCGACGGGACGGGCAGGCCCTAGCCCCGGTGGGTACACCAGCGCCGCGGATCGCTGGGCTGGCCTTGCTGGCGGATGGCGAAGTACAGCGCCGAACGGTCCTGGCCGCCGCTGTCGCCGACGGTGGCGATGGTCTCGCCGGCCCGCACGCGATCGCCCGGTTGCTTGAGCAGGCGCTGATTATGGCCGTACAGGCTGAGATAGCCATCGCCGTGATCGATGATCAGCAGCTGGCCCGAGCCGCGCAGCCAGTCGGCGAACACCACACGGCCGTCATGGATGGCCCGTACGGGGCTGCCGGCCGGGGCGCCGATCAGTACGCCATCCCATTTCAGGCGCTCATCACCGCGGGGCGAGCCAAAGCCTGCCAGCAGCGGGCCGCTGACCGGCCAGGGCAGCCGGCCACGGGCGCGGGCAAATGGCCCATCGACGCGCGCAGCGCTGCTGGTCACCACCTCGGGCTCGCGTGGCGCCGCGCTGGCCGGCGTGGCCGGGCCTTCGCGGCGTGCCTGCTCAGCCGCTGCGCGGGCCTGTGCTTCAGCCAGGCGGCGCTGTTCGAGGAGCAGGCGGCGCTGCTCGGCCTCGCGGGCCTGGCGGGCGAGGGTTTCCTCGATGGTCTTGAGCAGCTGCTCAAGGCGCGCCTGCTCCTGCTGACGCGCTTTCAGGCGCTGATCGCCCTGGCCGAGCTCGCGGCTCAGGCGGGCGACCAGCTGCTGATGCCCCGCCCGGGCCTGATCCAGGGCGCTGCGCTGTTCCTGCAGCTCCAGACGCTGGCCGGCGAGCAGGGCATGCTGGGTGGCCAGTTCGCCCTCGACGTTCTGCAGCTGCTCGAGGGTGCTCTGGTAGGCACTCAGCTGGGCGTTGCGGGCGCGGCTCAGGTAGTCGTGGTAGGTGAGGTTGCGGCTGAACTGTTCGGGCCGCTGCTGGTTGAGCAGCAGCTTGAGGTATTCCTGACGGCCACTCTGGTAGGCCGCACGGATCTGCAGGGCGACCAGCTGCTGCTGCTCGCTCTGGCGGGCGAGGAGGGTCTGCTGTTCGCTGTTCAGGCGGGCGATTTCCTCCTCGCCTTGCTGCAGCTGGCGCTCGAGCGCGTCGATTGCCTGGGCGAGGCGGGCGATCTCCCGGTCGCTCTGGGCCAGTTGCTGCTCGGCGGCACCTTTCTCCTCGCGGACTTTGGCGATGCGTTGCTGCAGCTCGCGGATGTCGCGCTGGGCGGCCTCCAGCTCGCGCTGGGTGCTGGCGCGCTGATCGGCTACGGCCGGGCTCAGGCAGCAGACGAGCAGGAGGGTCAAAAGGGCGCGCAGCATGGCAATGGGTTCCGTGGCGGGAGCGCCCTAGTATGCCCGGGCCCCGGTGCAAAAAGAACGCCCCGGACAGGCCGGGGCGTGGTGCTTAGGGCAGTTCGACCAGCGGCGTGCCGCTCATCTCGGCCGGGATCGGCAGATCCAGCAGCCGCAGCATGGTCGGCGCCACGTCGGCGAGCACGCCGCCTTCGCGGATCTTCAGCGCCCGCGGGCCATAGTAGAGGAAGGGCACCGGCTCGCAGGTGTGCGCGGTGTGCGCCTGGCCGGTGCACTCATCTTCCATCTGCTCGACGTTGCCGTGATCGGCGGTGATCAGTGCCTCGCCACCGACCGCATCCAGCGCGGCGGTGATGCGGCCGATGCAGCCATCCAGGCACTCGACGGCCTTGACCGCCGCCTCGAACACCCCGGTGTGGCCGACCATGTCGCCGTTGGCGTAGTTGACCACAATGACGTCAAAACGCTGGTTCTCGATGGCCTCGACGATGCGGTCGGTGACCTCCGGCGCGCTCATCTCCGGCTTGAGGTCGTAGGTGGCGACGTTCGGCGAGGGGATGAGGATGCGCTCCTCGCCCACGAACGGCTCCTCGCGCCCGCCGGAGAAGAAGAAGGTGACGTGGGCGTACTTCTCGGTCTCGGCGATGCGCAGCTGGGTCTTGCCGTTCTTCGCCAGGTACTCGCCGAGTACGTTGTCCAGCGAGGCCGGCGGGAAGGCGCAGGGCGCCGGGATGCTCGCCGCGTACTGGGTGAGCATGACGAAGCCGGCCAGCTGCGGCACGCGCGCGCGCTGGAAGCCGGCGAACTCGTCGCCCTCGACGAAGGCGCGGGTCAGCTCGCGGGCGCGGTCGGCGCGGAAGTTCATGAACACCACGCAATCGCCGTCCTCGACGCGTACCGGCGCGCCGATGGTGGTGGCCTTGACGAACTCGTCGCTCTCGCCGCGCGCATAGGCGGCTTCCAGGCCCTCGAGCGCGCTGGCGGCAGCGAACTCGCCCTGGCCGTCGACGATCAGCTTGTAGGCCTGCTCGACACGCTCCCAGCGGTTGTCGCGGTCCATGGCGAAGTAGCGGCCGGTCAGGCTGGCGATGCGGCCCTTACCGAGGCGGGCGAAGGTGGCGTCGAGCAGCTCGATGGACGGCTGCGCGCTCCTGGGCGGGGTGTCGCGGCCGTCGAGGAAGGCGTGCAGGTAGATGTTCTCGGCACCGCGGCGGGCAGCGGATTCGACCATCGCGGCGATGTGCTCCTGGTGGCTGTGCACGCCGCCGTCGGAGAGCAGGCCGAGGATATGCACCGCCTTGCCGGCGGCCACCGCCTGGTCGACCGCGGCGTTGATCACCGGGTTGGCGAAGAATTCGCCGTCGCGGATCGCCTTGGTCACCCGGGTGAAGTCCTGGTACACCACGCGGCCGGCGCCGAGGTTCATGTGGCCGACC
>CAZFFB010000187.1:0-4748 GCA_964517735.1 uncultured Pseudomonas sp. | reverse complement strand
CGGTCACCTCAGCGTTGGCCAGCTCTTCCTGCATCTTCTGCATCTTTTCCTGCATCTGCTGGGCCTGCTTCATCAGGCCGGCCATGCCACCTTTCATCATGGGGAGTTCCTCAACGGTCAAGGGGTTCAATAGTGTCGTCGCGAACACTCGCGCCGAACAGGGTCATCATCTGCTGCACCAGCGGGTCGGCACGCATCGCCTGGGTGGCCGCCTGCTGGCGCTCGGCGCGGGCACGAGACGCCGCCTGGGCGGGGGTTTCCTGGGTCGGGGCGATGATCTGGATTTCCAGTTGCACCGCCTGCCCCAGGCGTGCCGCCAGCGCCTCGTTCAGGCGGCGCTGCTGGGCGGCATTGAACAGCGCACTCTGGGCAGGATCAAGGTGCAGTGTCCAGCGCGCGCCATCCACAGCCACCAGCGTAGAGTTGGCGGCAATGCTGGCGGTCATCCCCGACAGCCCCAGCTGCGGGTATAGATTCAGCCACTCGGCGGCCAGCCCGGTGGCAGCCGGCAGATCCGCCAGCGGTGCGGACTCTTGCGCAGCGTCCACCGCCTCCAGTGGTTCCAGATTATCCAGGTAGGCATAGGCGGTCAGATCATCCTGATCGAGCAACTCCTCGTCACTGGGGCTCTCCTCCTCAGCCTGGAGCTCGACCGGCGACTCGCTGGCTGAGGGTGCCTGAGCCGGCAAGTCCTCCCAGGGCAGCACCCGACCAGCCTCGCCAGGGTGCAACGCCTCAGCCTCGGGCAGCGGGGCTGACGATGCGCACGGCTCGCTCGGCACAATCGGCGGCGCAGGTGTGGCCAGCGGCGTTGCAGAAGCCTCTGGCGGTGGCGGCGCCGGCATCAATGCGGGCTCTGCTGTCCCTGCTGTCTCTGCTGTCTCTGCTGTCTCTGCTGCCTGTGCGACCGGTGCTACCGGCTGCGCAGGCGCGGATGTGACAGCTGCGGGGGCCAGGGCGACGGGCGCGGTGTCTGTGATCTGCAGTGGCGCCTGCGGCGTCTGGGCAACATCCGCCGGCCTGAAGGCCAGCATGCGCAGCAACACCATCTCAAAACCGCTGCGCGGATCGGGCGCCAGCGGCAGGTCGCGACGACCAATCAGGCCCATCTGGTAATAAAACTGTACATCCTCGGCCGGCAGAGCGCGGGCCAGCGCCAGCACCCGCTCACGGTCACCCTGGCCATTGTCCACCGCCTCCGGCACCACTTGGGCAATGGCCACACGGTGCAGGACATTGAGCAGTTCGGCCAGCACACCGCTCCAGTCCGGCCCCTGCTCGGCCAACTGGCGGATCACCTCGAGCAGGCCGGCTGCATTGCCCTCGATCAGGTTCTGCAGCACACCGTACACCTGACCGTGATCGAGGGTGCCTAACATCGAGCGCACATCACGCGCCAGCACCTGCCCCTCGCCAAACGCAATGGCCTGATCGGTCAGACTCATGGCATCGCGCATCGAGCCATCGGCGGCGCGGCCCAGCAGCCACAGAGCATCTTCCTCGAAGGGGATCTGCTCCGCCTCAAGGACCTGAGTGAGGTGTTCGACCACCCGCTCCGGCGGCATGTTCTTCAAAGAGAACTGCAGGCAGCGCGAGAGAATGGTGACCGGCAGCTTCTGCGGGTCGGTGGTAGCCAGCAGGAACTTGACGTGAGGGGGTGGCTCTTCGAGGGTCTTGAGCAGTGCGTTGAACGAGTGCGTGGAGAGCATGTGCACTTCGTCGATCAGGTAGACCTTGTAGCGCCCGCGGCTCGGTGCGTACTGCACATTATCCAGCAGCTCGCGGGTGTCCTCGACCTTGGTACGACTGGCCGCATCCACCTCGATCAGGTCGACAAAACGTCCCTCATCAATCTCCCGACACACCGAACACTGCCCGCAGGGCGTCGAGCTGACGCCCGTCTCACAGTTCAGGCACTTGGCAAGAATCCGCGCGATGGTGGTCTTGCCTACCCCGCGGGTACCGGTAAACAGATAGGCGTGGTGCAGACGCTGGTTGTCCAGCGCATTGATCAGGGCCTTGAGCACATGGGCCTGGCCGACCATTTCGCGGAACGAGCGCGGACGCCACTTGCGGGCAAGAACCTGATAACTCATGGAAACGGATCGCCGGGGACTGGAACCAAGGTCCGCCATGCTAGCGAAGCGCGGGGCAAATTGCACGGCAGCAGGGCCTTGCAGACGCCTGAAATGGAGATGGCCCCGCCAGCCACACCCCGGCACACAATATGACCGCTACGGCTGCTCCCTTCCAGGCCTGACCGGGTTCACGGCTGATCGTTGCGGGGGGACCGACAGGGCCACCACAGAGCGCTTGCCAGAACAGCAAGCCGCGCTATTGTAGCGACTCGCCCGCCAGTTACAACCGCCACGTGCAAAAAAGCCTGTCGCAGCCACCGAGCAAGCCTTGCCGGGACTCACTGCTGGCACGCGACTGGATGTATGATCCACATCAGCTGCAGCGCCCCGTCCGCAAGGCATGATCGGCGCCATGCAGCCCCCCAGAATCCTTGCCCGTCACTGCTGGCCGCCTGCTGCGGCCGCACAGGCGCTGGCCTGATGGAACGCCATCGGCATGTTGAATCCGCACTCCTCAACGCACCGCCGGCCCCGACCGGCAACGCAGGCCGGTCATGGGCGCCCCCTTCTGCTGCTGGCTGTCACCAGCCTGCTGGCCAGTCTTCTGCTCGCCCTCTCCAGCCTGCCCGGCATCCTGCAGCTGCTGCCACTGGGAGGGCTGATGCTCTGCGTACTCCTGCTGCTGCGCCAGCAGCGCGCCTTGCAGCAGGCGGCGATGTTACCGCCCCCTCCCGCTGCGCCAGCGCTGCCACTGGCGGGGCTGAGCCGCGATAAGGGCATACAGACGCCCCTGGACGCCCTGCTCGATGCCACCCTGCAAAGCCGCTGGGAAATGGATCTGGAGCAGCAGAGCATCCGCATCGAAGGCCCATTGCTGCGCCGCTTTGGTCTTGGCAGCAGCGAACTGCCGCTGAGCGTATTGCACACCCGCATTCACCCCGAAGACCACGAAGCCTTCATTACCTGCCACCAGCAGCGCGAAGCGCTCAGCGACCACTACCGGCCGGAGTTCCGCCTGCGCGATGCACATGGTTTCTACCACTGGCTGCTCAGTCGCGCCCGGGTGCTGGAAGTTCGCGGCACCACCGACACCCCGCGACGCCTGGCCGGCATTCACGTCGACATTGATGCCCTGAAAAGCACAGAGGAAGCCCTGCGCCGCAACCTGGCCAAGGTTCGGACAGCCAACCTGGTCAAGACCCGCTTTCTGTCGAACATGAGCCAGCAACTGCGCAGCCCGCTGAATAATGTGCTGGGCTTTGCCCAGATGCTGCAGGTCGAGCTGCAGCAGCGCGAAGCCAACGATCCGCTGCGCCAGTACAGCGACGAACTGCTCAATGCCGGCAACCGCCTGGTGCTGATGGTGGACGATATCCTCGATTACGCCAGCCTCGAAAATGAAAAGGGCAACATCACCCTGGAAGAAGTCGACTTGCGCCAGATCATGGCCGAATGCCTGGAGCTGGTCCGCCCGCAAATCCGTCAGCAACACCTGCAACTGGCCAGCCACCTGCCCGAAGGCCGCCTGCTGGTCCTGGCCGAACCACGTCGTCTGCGGCAGATTCTCCTCAACCTGTTGAGTAATGCCATCAAATACAACCGGCCACGCGGCCAGCTCTCTCTTGGCTATCGCATCGAAGACGATCGCCTGCGGGTCATCGTTGAGGACACCGGCATCGGCATTGCAGCCGCACAGCAGGCACAGCTATTCAGCCCCTTCCAGCGTCTGGGGCAGGAAGCCGGCGACATCGAAGGCACCGGGATCGGTCTGGCGCTGAGCCGCGCTGCCGCCGAGGCCATGCAGGGCCATCTCGACTTTAGCAGCGAGGCCGGCATCGGCAGTAGCTTCTGGCTCGAACTGCCATACAGCAGCAGCCTGCAGATCAAGTCCGAAGAGGGCGAGCGTCCGTTCAGCACGCGCGAGCTGCCACGCATTGCCTACGTTGACAACCGCCGCGCCAGCCAGCTGCTGGTGGAACGCGCGCTGGCCGATCTGGCCAGGGTCGAGATCATTGATGATGGCATCGACGCCCTGCGCCGACTCAGCAGCCAGCCGCCACAACTGATTCTGCTCGACCTGGATCTGCCGGGCCTGGACGGTACCAGCCTGCTGCGCAGCCTCCACAACCAGAGCAACACCCGCGACGTACCGGTCATCACCCTCAGCGCTACCCTCCAGGGTGACGACTGCGCCCGAGCGCAAGAGCTGGGCGTACGGGCCTGCCTGGCCAAGCCTCTGCGCATCGAGCAGCTGCGAGACAGCGTACGGGCGCAGCTGCAGCCACCGATTGCGCGGATTCGCTAAGCACAGGGCGTCGCTTGGCCGGCCACCGTGCAGGCCTCTATAATCTGTTGCAGTCCCTGTCATGGAGCTGCCCATGCGTATTCTGGTTACCGGTGGCGCCGGCTTCATCGGCTCGGCACTGATTCGCCACCTGATCAGCGCAACTGATCATGAAGTCATCAACCTGGATGCGCTGACCTATGCCGGCAATCTCGACTCACTGGACACAGTGGCGCATTCAGCACGCTATCGCTTCGTCCTGGGCGATATCTGCGATGCCTCCGCCATGAACCAGCTGTTTGCCGAGGTGCGCCCGCAGGCCGTGCTCCATCTGGCGGCAGAATCCCACGTCGATCGCTCCATCGATGCACCAACCGTCTGCATCT